>JANQHK010000111.1 GCA_028282685.1 Phycisphaeraceae bacterium | reverse complement strand
TGGACGCCGGCCAGACGCGCCGCTTCGGGACCGATGCCCATGTAAATATCGGCGCGGCCGGCGTCCAGTACGCCGAGGGGCGACTGTATTACTTCTTCCTCCGTGCCGACAAGTACCTTGACTGGTCCGTTAAATTCCGCGATTCCGAAAAAACGAACTAACCGCAAAGAACGCAGGAATGTTTTGACGGGATGAACAGGATGGAATGGATGTATACCGGCCCGGTCCGTCAATCAATACGATTCTGTTAATTCTGTCCTCCGCGCCCTCTGCGCTTTTTTGCGCCCTTGGCGGTGAATAAGGTTTCGCCCCGCGTGACGACACCGAAACGATTCACGATATAATCCCCGTGATGAAGTACGCGATCATTATTCCGGATGGCGCAGCGGATGTACCGTTGGAAGCGCTGGAGGGGCGCACGCCGTTCCAGGCCGCGGATAAGCCGGCCACCGATGCGCTGTCGATCGAGGGCCGACAGGGTACCGCCGCCACCACGCCGGCCGGATACACCGCGGGATCGGACTTGTGTTGCCTGTCGCTGCTGGGTTACGACCCGGTGCGTTACCATCCCGGGCGCGCGCCGCTGGAGGCGACGGCGATGGGCGTCGAACTGGACGATGGCGACTGGATTCTGCGTTGCAACCTGGTGACGGTGATCGACGGCAACATGGCCGACCACTCCGCCGGTCACATCGGTTCCACGGAAGGGGCGCAACTGCTGGAAGACCTGGCCGCTTTCCTTTCTGCTGAGGGCGAAGCCGAGGGACTGACCTTTCATCCCGGCGTCAGCTACCGCAACCTGCTGCTGGACCGCAGCGGCACGGATTACGGCGCGATGACCGCCACGCCCCCGCACGACATCCCGGGCAAACCCATCGCGCGTCATCAGCCGAAGGGCGGCCCCGGCGCGGCGCGCGCCAAGCGCATCATGCAGCGCAGCGCCGAGTTTTTCGCCTCGCACGAAATCAACCAGACGCGCACGGAGCTGGGCGAAGCGCTCGTGTCGATGGCCTGGCTGTGGGGAGCCGGGCAGAAGCCGAACATTCCCTCCTTCGAGCAGGTGTACGGTTTGCGCGGGGCGATGATTACCGCCGTCGATCTGCTCGCCGGGTTAGCGAAGCTCATTGGTTGGGATCGTTTGGACGTGCCGAACATCACCGGCTACCACGACACCGATTACGCGGCGAAGGGCCGTTACGCCTGCAAAGCGATGGATGCATACGACGTGGTGTGCGTGCACATCGAAGCGCCGGACGAGGCGTCGCACCAGGCCGACGCCGCCACAAAGATCGCCAGCATCGAAGCGATCGACCGCCACATCGTTCGTCCGGTCGTTGAAAAGCTGCGCACGTGCAAAGACGGTTGGCGGATGCTCTACCTGCCCGATCACTACACGCGATGTGACACGCGCCAGCACGATGCCACACCGGTCCCGTTTGCGATGTGCGGCCAGGGGATACACGCCGTGCGCAAGATGCCGTTCAGTGAGGAAAACTCCAATGCCAGCGATCTGCACATCGCCTTTGGCCACGAACTGATGGAGTTCTTCCTGCGCGGGGGGCTTTGAAGTGGACAATTTTCAGTATTCAGTGCTCAGGGTTGGGGGTTCAGCCAGTAGGTCCGGCTGTGTCGGACAAGCCCAAAATTCCTCTGCGACTCTGCATCTCTGTGGTTGAATCAATCTCACTACTTCGCTTGGGGAATCGTAATTCCTTCTTCGGGGATCACCCAGTCCTTGGGCGCGACGAAACCTTCCTTGTTGGCGAAACAATCCGGCGTATCGATATAGCCGCCGTGGTATCCCACATCGTCCCAGCCCAGGTCGCCGGCGACGATCAAGACCATGTTGGGCTTGTCCCGGGCGGTGTCGAGGGGCTTGTTCGCAGCGGTGGCGGGGGAGGGGTCCACCGCAGTGGACGGGGCACAAGATGCGGCGAAGAGCATCCCGACGATCCATAGGAAGTGCATTCGCATCACATGACCTCGTGCCCGTCTTTATGGCGCGGATGGGTTGACAATTTTGTTGAGCAGCGCTTTCAGTTCCCGCACCTTGTCGGGATGTTGCTCGGCGAGGTTGCGCTTTTCACCGATGTCGGCTTCAAGGTCGTAGAGTTCCTCGACTTCCTTGCGATTTTTGTCCTGCGCGTAGCCGGGGATGAGGTGTTTGGCCGTGAGATATTTCCACCTGCCCTGGCGCACGCCGTTGATTTCCGTTTTCCCATCCCACCTGGTGTGAGCGTAGAGGAAGGTCGATCGACCCGTTTCGCGCCGACCGAGCAGCAGATCGGTCTGGTCGATGCCGTCGATCACGCGATCGTTCGGTACTTTGAATCCGGCGAGGTGGGCGAAGGTCGGCAGAAAATCGATCGTTGCAAACAATCCATCGGACACCTTGCCCGTGGGCACTTTTCCGGGCCAGCGTACAATGCACGGTACGCGGTAACCGGCTTCGTAACAGGAACCCTTACCGGCGCGCAGCGGCCCGGCTTCGCCCCAGAAGATCGCTCCCTCGGGATGGCCTTTCTCCCGGTTGATGTAAGCCGGCTGGTTCCACGGTCCGTTGTCCGCGGTATAGATCATCAGCGTGTTTTTCGCCAGGCCCAGTTCGTCCAGTGCGTCGAGCAACCGTCCGGTTTCGTAGTCGAACTCCTCCACGACGTCGCCGTACAAACCGCCCTTGGATTGGCCCTTGAACCGGGGCGAGGCGTCGATATCGGTGTGCATCATCGTGTGGGCGATGTACAGCACGAAGGGCTTGCTCGGATCGCGCCTGTTTTTCAGGTAGTCGATCGACTTGTCGGTGTAGAGCCGGGTGAGCCAGCCCATGTCGTCGATTCTTCCGGCTGGATCGTTATTCTCGTGCAGTTTCACGTAGCCGTCGTCGTTGGCGCCGAGCGGGCCGAAGTAGTAGTCGAAGCCCTGCGCGTTGGGCATGCGCTTGACGATCGCCTGGCGATTCGAGACATCCCATTTGCCGATGCAGGCGGTCTGGTAGCCGACCTGTTTCATCAACTCGGCGAACGTGATTTCCTCGGCGGGCATGGCCCAGCCCCTGCTGCGCAACGGGTAGCGGCCGGTCAGCAGCGCCGAGCGCGATGGCCCGCACACCGACTGCGCGTAGAAACTGGTAAAACGCATGCCCTGCTTCGCCAGTTGATCGAGGCGCGGCGTCTTGTTTTTCTTGTTGCCGTAGCAGCCCAGATCCGCGTAGCCCTGATCGTCGGTGAAGAGGATCAGGATATTCGGCTTCGAGCCGGCCACATCGTCGGCGTGGGCCGGGACCGCGGCAAAAAGTGTAAAGGCGTATGCGGCCGTGACAATCCGTAACGTGGAACGCATCTTCATTTACTCCGGTGTTTCGCGCAGCGGAGCACTGCGGCCGGTCTGGCGGAATCGATCGAGTTCCGCTTTCAGTTCCTTGACGATCTGCGGGTACTTGAAATAGAGGTTGTCGGTTTCGCCGGGATCGGTATGCAGGTTGTACAGCTGGCCCGGGGCGTCGGGGGCTTTCTCGGGCAGGGCGAAGGGCTTGGCGCCCCATCGGCCTTCCTTGGTGTAATCGTTTCCGCCCGAGCCTTTGTGGTCGAGATATTTCCATTGATCGCGGCGGATCGAGTGCACGTTTTTATAGGTGTGTTGCACGGTGTACGGGCGCAACTGCGAGCCCCGGATCTCGCCCAGCAGCACGGGCAGGATGTTGTAACTGTCTTCCGCGGCATCGTTGGGCAGGTCCGCCCCGACAATCGCGGCGCAGGTCGCCATTACATCGGTCAGACTGACCGTCTGATCGCAGACGGAGTCGGCGGGTACTTTCCCTGACCAGCGCGCCAGGAAAGGAATGCGGTGGCCGCCTTCCCAGTTGTCGCGCTTCATGCCGCGCCACGGCCGAGCGCCGTCGTGCCGGTGGTCTCGTCGCATGGCGATGACGGTCGGCAGTTCCGGGCCGTTGTCGCTGCCGAACATCACCAGCGTGTTGTCCGCAATGCCCAGTTCGTCCAGCGTCTTCATCAACTCGCCGACGATCCAGTCCATTTCTAAGATGAAGTCGCCATGCGGACCGGCCTGGGTCTTGCCCTTGAAGCGGTCGGCCGGGAACGAAGGCAGATGCACCGCTTGCATGCTGTGGAACAGGAAAAACGGTTTGCCCGAATTTTTGGTCACATGATCGCGGATGAATTGGCGGCTTTTTTCCAGGAACACCAGGTCGACCTCTTCGAGATCGAAGTCGGGGGCGATCATGCCCCGCCGGTTGTCGCTCGAGTAGGGGTGCTTGGGCAGCGTGCTTTTGTCGAGTAAATGGGTGGGGGGCGTGGGGATGCGGTCGTTCTCGATGTAGGCATACAGCCAGTCGGTGGTGGGGCAGCAGGCGGTGCCGAAGAAATAATCGAAGCCGCGATCGGTCGGCCCGCCGGTGATCTTACGGGAATAATCCACGCGCTTGACCCCTGCGGGGCCGTTCTGATTGATCGGATTGCCCTCGTTATCGTAGAAGGTCATGCCGATGTGCCACTTGCCGACGCAAGCCGTGGCGTATCCGGCATCGCGCAGCATCTGCGGCAACGTCAGACGATCTTCATCAATCAGTGAAGGTCCGCCTGCGCCGGTAAACACGCCGCCGCGGTAGGGCATGTCGCCGGTCATCAAACTGTAGCGTGTCGGGGTGCAGGCGGTCGACGGGCTGTGCGCATCGGTGAAGCGCATCCCCTGGCGCGCCAGTCGATCGAGATTTGGCGTGGGATTTTTGCTCTGGGGGTTGTAGCAGGCCACATCGCCGTAGCCCAGATCGTCGGCGAGGATGAACAGGACGTTGGGCTTTTCGTCGGATGCGTCGAGGGGTTCGGCCGTTGCCTGTGCCGCACACATCCACGCACCGACCGTGATGCATAGGATTGAAAGGATGCGCGTCATGGGAAACTCTCGCAGGGCGCTGTGGGATGCCATCAACCTGCCGGGGTGCTCTTGAAACAGGACGCTCTCAATCGGCCAGTTCGTTCCATTGTTTCCAGACCATCTCAACCAGCGGGCGAATCGTCTTTTCGGAGAAGTCGAAGTTCAGGCCGGCCGTTTCGAACAGCTCGGGCAGAGTCTGCTTGCCGCCGGCCTCAAAGGCGGCGATGAGCATGCTCAAGGCCTGTTCGGGATCGCGCCGGTAGTTGTTCCAGACACCCAGCGCGCCCAATTGCGCGATGCCGTACTCGATGTAGTAGAACGGCACGTTGAACAGGTGGGGCTGGCGCTGCCACATCGCTTCGTGCTTCTCTTCCAGACCGGTCCAATCGACCACGGGCGAGCCGAACCGATTTCGCAGCTCCAGCCAGGCGGCGGTGCGCTGGTCGCGGCTGTGGTCGCCGTGCGTGTAGAGTTGGTGCTGGAATCCGTCGATCGTGGCCACCCACGGCAGAAGCCGGATGATGCGCTCCAACTGCTCGCGCTTGGCGCGGCGGGCGTCGGCGGGGTCGGGGTAGAACATGTCATAATGATCCAGTCCGATCAGCTCCATCGACATCGCGGCGACTTCGCAGAACTCCAGCGCGGCATGGCGCAGGAACACGCACGGTTCCGTGCTGGCGGCCAGGTAATGAAAGGCGTGGCCGGCCTCATGCAGCAGCGTGATCAGGTCGCGCTGCGTTCCCGCTGCGTTCATGAAGATGAAACATTCCCGAACCTTCTCCAGCGAGGCCTGGAATCCGCCGGGGCGTTTGTGCGGGCGGGTGGCCAGGTCGAGGTTGCGTCCCGGTTGCAGTTGTGCGAACCATTGCCCCAGTTGCGGGTGGGTGGCGCAGAATGCGGCGTTGGTTTTTTCCAACAGGTCCGCAATGTTCTGCGGATCAAACGGGCGCAACGGCGAACGGCCATCCACATCGACATCGCTGTCCCAAGGACGAAGTGAATCGACGCCCAACGCCTCGCGCCGCTGCTCGTCGATCTGTCGGACAATCGGCATGCAGACCTGCTCGACGGTCCTGCCGAACGACAGGCAATCTTCCGTGCCGTAGAAATACCGATGACGCGACTTCCAGATGTAATCGCGGTAATTGTCGAGATCGGCATTGGCGGCGAGGCGCGCCCGGCGTTCAAACATCCGGTCGAACAGGTCGTCCAGTGAATCGCGGTCCTCCAGGCGACGATCGGTTTGCAGCGTCCAGGCCTCCCGGCGGGTCGGGCGGTCGTGGTCTTCCAGGAACAGCGCCATTTGCTGCAATGTGTAGGGCTTGCCGCGGAACGTGACGGTCATCGCTCCGTTGATTTTGCCGACTTCGTTATCGAGGTTGCGCAGCTCGGCTTTGATCGGGACGTTGGCCTGTCGAAAGATGTCCACGTCGGTCTGCCAGCAGCGGTTCAGGTTCGCCCAGCGCGCGGCGGGCAGGGCCTTGCGGTGAGGGCAGGCGACGAGCTTTTGCTGCAGTCGGAAGACCCACGGCTGATACTTCGGCTGAATTTCGTTGACGTAGTGCAGCCAGTGCCGTTCGCTCTCGGAGTCGTCCGTGTGGCAACTTGTTGCGATGTGCAGCCGCGTTCCGTACTCGTGGACGACCGCCTCCAATTCCGCCATATCCGCCAGCCAGTGCATCAGGGCATCGACGT
>JANQHK010000138.1 GCA_028282685.1 Phycisphaeraceae bacterium | reverse complement strand
GGTCAGCGTGTAGAGGAAGGCGGGGTTGTCCTGCCCGGCCACGCGGATGCGCGTCACGGCGGTGGGGGCCGCGTCCTCGTCTCCGCCCCCGCCCCCGGCCGGCTGTTCGTCGATCTCCAGTTGCGTCGGCGAAAGCACCGCATGCTGCATGCGCGGCTGGTCGATCAGTTTGGCTGTGACCATCTCGTTGACATGGCGTTTGGCTGCGTCGCCCCTGCCCTCGGCCAGCAGCATGACCACGCTGTGCAGACGCTGTCGCACCGATTCGGCCCATGCCGCGGCGTCGATTTCTTTATCCACGGTTCCGATGAAATGATCGATGATGCGGCGGCGTTTGGTCAGGTCTTCGCGCGCCGGTTTGCGCAATGGGCGGATGCGGCGACGGCTGCGCACCGCCGACCGGGGGATTCGGCCGTAGGTGTAGATGTGGCCTTCGAGGATGCAGAAGCCGGACGCGGTGAACACGCCGCTGATCAACGAGAACAGGCCGGGGTAGTCCACGGCCAGCACCGTCACGCCGATCTGTCCATCGTCCAGCGTTTCGATCTGCACCTCGACGGGATGCTCGCGGTTCAGACCGGCCAGGGCTTGCAGGTGCTGTCGCACGCTGGGGAGGGTGAACAGTTCGTAATAGGAACGGTCCAGCCGCTCGATATGCTGGGTGATCAGTTGCTCGTCAACCCCCGCACACTCCCTCCGCAACAACTCGACCGTCGGTTTGCTCATGCCATTAGGTTATCTTGCCCCGCCGCGTGATGCGAGCGGCTGAATTCCACACCACGAGTTGCACCAATCTCATCCCGACACGGGTTTCAATCCGTCCCGCGCATACACATGCTCAGGCAGCCACGCGGTGGCGCTGTGGTTGGCTAGGACTCGCCGCTCAGATACACTAGATCGGCATGTACACCAGGCCGCGATTGTGCTGTGGTTGGCCAGAACTCGCCGCTCAGATACACTCAACGGTGGAAACTGCCCGGACCATCTGGTGCTGTGGTTGGCCAGAACTCGCCGCTCAGATACACTATTACATACAACCACGCCAGCGGTCAGTGGGCTGTGGTTGGCCAGAACTCGCCGCTCAGATACACTCGATGGCCGAGGAAGGCCACCGCGCTGCATGCTGTGGTTGGCCAGAACTCGCCGCTCAGATACACTCACGGCGAGTAGTGCGCCATGGTCGTGCTGGCTGTGGTTGGCCAGAACTCGCCGCTCAGATACACTGATCACGCCGGACCAAATCTCCCTGATGGAGCTGTGGTTGGCCAGAACTCGCCGCTCAGATACACTCGAGGACAAGTTGATTCGTGTTCCGATGGAGCTGTGGTTGGCCAGAACTCGCCGCTCAGATACACTCGATAGATGGCTCGATGCCTATGAGTTTGCGCTGTGGTTGGCTAGGACTCGCCGCTCAGATACACTACAACGTATCGGGGCAGCACGCGGCCGATGGCTGTGGTTGGCTAGGACTCGCCGCTCAGATACACTGGAATCTGATGGACGAACAGGTCGTCGCCGGCTGTGGTTGGCTAGGACTCGCCGCTCAGATACACTATGTCGGCGGCGAAAAGAGCTGTGGTTGGCTAGGACTCGCCGCTCAGATACACTAGCATCGTCGATGATGGACCAACGGTGTTCGCTGTGGTTGGCTAGGACTCGCCGCTCAGATACACTCTGCCGATAGTGTACTGTGCTATCTGGCCAGCTGTGGTTGGCTAGGACTCGCCGCTCAGATACACTGCACAGGTCCGCCTTTTCGCCGCCCTCCTCGCTGTGGTTGGCTAGGACTCGCCGCTCAGATACACTCTGCATCATTACGCCTCGCATTAGAGCGGGAGCTGTGGTTGGCTAGGACTCGCCGCTCAGATACACTGATACCGGAGTGGGCGACGCAGCTACACGGGCTGTGGTTGGCTAGGACTCGCCGCTCAGATACACTTCGCCGAACTGCTCGCACACATCAGCGATAGCTGTGGTTGGCTAGGACTCGCCGCTCAGATACACTACTGGACTTGGCTGACGAGACAAACCGCTGGCTGTGGTTGGCTAGGACTCGCCGCTCAGATACACTGTAGTGGATTATCTTACACTGGTCGGCGACAGCTGTGGTTGGCTAGGACTCGCCGCTCAGATACACTGGTCCGCCCTGCGCAGGTCCGCCCAGCGCAGCTGTGGTTGGCTAGGACTCGCCGCTCAGATACACTACCTGCCCGGCAACCGCGGCGCCAGAAGTGAATTACAGCAATATCGCGCCTTAAAAAAGCGTGAGTTGCTGTGGTGGTTGCTCTGCCTGATGTCGTTTTTTTCCAAAATGTATCTCCATTTTGGAGAATTGGTGTTCCGTCACGGACAGAATTCTCACCTGTCCCTTACCAGGCATCCATTGGCGGATATGCCGCCGATGGCTCGCGGCCGATTCCTCGCTGGGACAGTATCGAGCATACACGGAGAATTGTAACATGGAAAACCCCTCCGCGAGCAGGTTGGATCGAAACCGGGTATAGGTTTTCCTCTCTTTCCGCGTCTTCACCGGTAAATCAAACATAACGAATAACCACATCGCCTTAAAACTCGATGGAATGTTTCGACGGCCCGGCATGATTCACCATTTCGGCCAATGCAGTCTTCGTTCCCGACCGGCAAACACCTCAACCAACTGATTCGCAATCCTCGCCAACACATCAGCAAGCTGTCTTTGCTCTTGATCCCACTGCAGACCGGCCATTAAGGGCTCAATTAACTGTTGCTTTGTTTGTGCATCCAAGGATGCACTCGCTCCCCGTTCGAGGACAATACGGACAACTGCCAGATCCACTCTGGGTCGAAAGGGCTCCATCAGATCATCCGCAAGATTGAATGGGTTGTACCGATTGTGATGGTGGATACCCAGGCACGGCTGCAATCCCGCAGCACAAATCGCACGGGCGGTTAATGCCCGAAGCACGGCGTATCCATAATTCAGAAGCCGGTTCTGGTCCTCTTTTTCCCGGCGTCGCAGAAACCGAGGATCGTCAAACAGAGCCGGCCAATAGGTACGAGCCGCGCGGGCTTCGATGTTGTCCGGATCACCGCTGCGAACCAAGGCCAAAAGCCGCTTCAGACCGAAATCATCGTTCCGGATTTCCAACAACGCCTGGGCCTGTGCGTTGATCTTGGCACGCACGATTTGCTGCCACAGGCGTTTGCAGGTGGGTTTGGATGCGGATGCCTGGAGGGCGATACGCTCGGCAATGACATGATGTCCGTTCAATGGCAGCATCATGCCGACAGGCAGGTGTTTATCATCGCAGACGATGAAAAGGCCGCCTGCACGACTTAACTCACTGAGGACCGAGCGTGTGCAGTGGATTTGTCGATGTGCCGCGATGATGACAGCGATTTCATCGAACGGGATCAGCGCCGGGCAAGGGCCGTCCTGATCGAGACGGATTTCAAGTGCGCCATGGCGCACCTTAAGCCCAGCGGCCTGTTCAGCGATATCAAGGATGCGGTGACGCATCGGGTATCCCCTCGGGGCTGACCTTGCCCAAGGGAGATATCGTCACTTTCCGCGCTTTCCTTTTGCGGAAAGTGTCCGCCGATGTGATGCGGCGATCTTGACCTTCGCTGCGAGGGATGTCCTTTTTCAGGCGGGCGTCATCGTGCCGCTTGAGCATGATGTCCCGCTTGGAAACACTCTGGACAATGTAAATGGTTCGTTTCCCATCAAGCGTATCCATCTCAATGGCATCGCCCTTGTACAAAACCATCACGGCCTGTTCACCGGGACCCCATTGCAATTGGACAACGGATTTCTTATCGCGCAGACGGCGATGCGCTTCCAGACGGCTGACCGGTTCATCACGCCATTTTTCGCCTCGTGGCGTCCGCCTGGCAACGATCACCGTGTGATGGTTGGTGTTTTTACCTGAGGCCACGTGGCGAAGACGGTGTGCTTCGCCAACGGTTTTGATGGAATCGTTAATGCGAACGCGCACTTTGTGGATGGGAATGGCCCGATCCTGACCGTCTTTCGATTTCTTCTTGCTGTTTGATTTCATATAGGGATGATTGGCCGGCTCGGCAAACACCTGAGCGGGTTCCCCTCCACCCAGCGCCTCCCATTTTTGGCGAACGCTATCACGCACGGCGGGATCGACGATTTTCTCGTCGCTGCGGATATCGGCCTTGCTGAGTTTGTGCAGCGGTTTGCGGATATGCCGCACTTCTTTGCCCTTAACCGAGCCGTGCGATTTGGAGTAGATCGTCTCAGCGTGCAGGGGGCCGGCAAGACGGCGATTGGGGCGATGGGAGACAATGATGTTTTCGAGTTTCTCCCGAACTTCCTCCGCGAAGCCCTCCCAGGGCATGTCGATCGCAACGTGTTGCCGGTTTGTAGCGTTCTGCCGCGCTGCCTCACGGGACAACTGCGATACCGTGCCTTGATCGGTCAACGCCACCACCACGGCGTCCACGGCATGATGCAGGTGATTGATGCCGCGCTTTTTCAGGCCATGGATATGCCACGTCTTGCGTAGCCGGTCGGTGAGCATCCCCGGGCGCGTTTCCACACGCTTCGTGCCGCTTGCGTCGTCACGGCCGCCAAACAGGAGCGCGAGGTAGTCGGCTGCGAGTCGACTGTTGTAACG
Organism: Phycisphaeraceae bacterium; assembly: GCA_028282685.1. Classification (GTDB taxonomy): domain Bacteria; phylum Planctomycetota; class Phycisphaerae; order Phycisphaerales; family Zrk34; genus JANQHK01. Next base: position 30,269 of record JANQHK010000138.1, on the reverse strand, counting down.
GGTGTCGGCCAGATGGCGTTCAGTGAACCCATCCGGCACTTCCTGCATTTGAAATCGCTCGAGCTTAATCGCCGCGGCATCGCCCTTGAAGGCCTCCACCCGAGCCATGATCTCAGCCCAGCGGTTCTCATCCGCGCCGTAGGCCTAGAAAGGCAGTTGGTCTTTTTTGCGGTTGCGGTTTTCTTCGTGATAACACAGCGTGAGGTTCAGGTACGTGTTGTCCAGATATTTACGCGGGAAAATGTGCTCGATGTCGTACTGCGACTGCGAACCAATCAATTCCCGCATCCGAAATGGCCCCCGCCCGGTGTAAGGACAAATCCAATTGCATTCATCCGCGAGAATAATTTTCAGAATATCGTCCGGGGAGGGATTGTCGTTGTCGATATGCAGTTCATCGAAGATACGTTTTTTGGCTTTATCACGTTTCTTGCGGTTACGCTCGATTTGGTCTGACAGCGTTTTACGATCCTTGCGCGAGCGTTTCAGATCACGGGCCAATTCAATCCGCACCTTTTCCGGCTTGCCGTACTGACGAATCAGTTCATTCACGACTTTTCGCAGTTCCGTCATGGCGCGAATCACGGCGGGATTGTTCACATCATCACGCCAATCCAAAACGGGCGGAAGGAAATCCTCTGGCTCTACGGCCTCAAACGACTGCGGATATTCTTGTTGTCGAGCCGTTGCAAACGGCACTCCCTGTTCCAGATGGGGCAGAAGTCGTGCGATGGCCTGGCGTGAAAGCGATCCGTAGCCGTCTTCCAGTTCCAGCCCGATGTCGGCCAACTGCGCGGCGTTGCCGGGATCGACTCGCCATGCCGATTGTAACCGTCGAATCAGCGCCGCGCGATGTTCGTAGTGCAATAAGTCGTTCACAACGGCATCCTGCTCTTCCACCGCCAACTCGACCCAGTGTTCACCAAAGCAAGGAGCGACTTTCGCTGCGGTGCGATTACCGATCAACTTCTGGTCGCCGTCACCTTCGTGGCTGAAGGTGTACTTGAACAGTGACAACTTGGCTTTGGGGTTTGCCGATTGTTTGCGGTCCTGCTTGGCCCGTACATCCAGTTTGAGGAGTTTGCGTGCATCGTTGAACTTCAAGTCCCCCTCGCGTTGCAGGGAATCCAGCAATGTGGTCCGTTGCTCAGCGGTCAGTTCCTCGTGTCGGCCTGTGGGTGCGACAATGGATAGGTCGTTAAGTTTCTGCAGCAAACGGAATCGCTGGTATGAAGGCAGGGCGACAGGGACGCGACGTCGATTCGGCTCCAACGAACATCGTCCGATGAGATGGGATTGCGATTTCAAATCACGTTGATGAAATATCGCTTCCTTCAACTCATCCCAGAAAGAAGTCGGCAATGCCGGATGGTGCTTTTCCTGTGCCGCACGTATCCGATCGTATTCGTCTTCGTACATCGCTCGGCTTGTCCACCGCTTGCGGATACGCTGCTCATCGGGATCAAGGGTGGTAAAATACTGTCCCAGCGTCATCTCTCCCATGTCTTGCTCGAGCTGGCTGATGGCTTTCTTGACTTTGGACCGTTCGTCCGCTTTGTCAGTCCGATCCGTCCTGCGATTGGACTTGAAACCCCGTCGCTGAGGCAGGTGATACAACGCCCGTCCCAAAGCATGCGGTTCGACGGTTCCTTCGACAGCTTTAGCCCGCAGCCGATAGGGCAGGAGGTGGTGGCCAATCCGATCGCCATCTTTTAGGTATGCAGTTCGCAGCTTTGCATCCAGTGCATTGATGCAATCATGTCGGGCGGTCGGCGTACTGGAACCGGGATCGGGTAACAGGCCGGCGTGTCGTAACAGATTAAAAACGCGTCGATCCCGCTGCCGGCGACGGCGAATCTGTCGCCGTTGCTGACGGGCGTCTCGGCGGGGTATGGCGCGCGAACCGTCTTTGCCGTGTTCAATGTCGCCTTCAACCCCCGCCTCGAATATTCTTACCCCGATTTCCATGACCGACCCGGACTTGTCCCGGGTTATCGCAATGGCGGCCCAGCCGATCGAGGAGGTTCCGATATCGAGGCCCAATACCCATTGAGTTGCGTGTTCGCCCATGATTGTTCCTTGCAATGAAATGCTCCACCGGATACTATGCGAATAGTGTATCTGAGCGGCGATTGTTCTGCTAATCACAGTATTGGAACTTTCGTTCGCGCACGGTAACCGCAAGGTACCCGTTTAACGCTCCGCTTTTCAGCAGAGCGTTTTTTTATTCCAGCTCTGCCTCTTGATGACACCCCAGGTAAAAGCCCACCCGCGGCGATGGGGTGGGCTTTGGGGAATTCGGGTTTTCATCCGGACCTTCGTCGTCCTTCGACTATGCTCAAGTCCGGCTTGACCGGTCAACCATTAAACCGATCAACCGATCCACTGGATTCCCGCCTGCGCGGGAATGACGGAGGTCATCCCCACCTTACAAAATCACGCATCACACACGATCAAATGTCGTAGTACATCATGAACTCATGAGGATGCGGGCGGAGCTTGATGGCGTTGACCTCGTTCTCCATCTTGTAGTCGATCCAGGTCTCGATGACGTCGGGCGTGAAGACCGAACCCTTGAGCAGGAACTCGTGGTCCTCGTCGAGCGAGACCAGGGCTTCTTCGAGCGAGCCGGGCGTGGTGGGCACGTTGGCTGCTTCTTCGGGCGACAGGTCGTAGATGTTGACGTCGAGGGCCGAGCCGGGGTCGATCTTGTTCTCGATGCCGTCGAGCGCGGCCATGAGCAGGGCGCTGAAGGCCAGGTAGGGGTTGGCGGTGGGGTCGGGGCAGCGGAACTCGATGCGTTTGGCCTTGGGTGAGGGCGAGTACATCGGGATACGCAGGGCAGCGGAGCGGTTGCGCTGCGAGTAGGCCAGGTTCACCGGGGCTTCAAAGCCGGGCACCAGTCGCTTGAAGCTGTTGGTGGAGGGGTTGGTGAAGGCGATGATGGCCGCGGCGTGCTTGAGAATGCCGCCCATGGCGTGCATGGCCATGTCGCTCAGGCCGGCGTAGCCGGTGCCGGCGAAGAGCGGCTCGCCGCCTTTCCACAGCGAGATGTGCGTGTGCATGCCGGAGCCGTTGTCGTTGTAGAGTGGCTTGGGCATGAACGTGGCGGTCTTGCCCGCCTTCATGGCGCAGTTCTTCACCACGTACTTGTATTTCATCATCTTGTCGCCCATGTCGAGCAACGGGGCAAAACGCATGTCGATTTCACATTGGCCGCCGGTCGCCACTTCGTGGTGGTGACATTCAACGTCCAGCCCGCACTCGATCATCTTCAGCACCATCTCGGTGCGCAGGTCCATCAGGGTGTCGGTGGGGGGGACGGGGAAGTAACCTTCCTTGTAGCGAATCTTGTAACCCTTGTTTCCGCCTTCTTCGGCGCGGCCGGTGTTCCACACCGCTTCCTGCGAATCGATGTGGTAGTAGGATTCGTGTTCGTTGTTGTTGTAGCGGATGTCATCAAAGACGAAGAACTCCGCTTCCGGCCCGATGTAGCAGGTGTCGGCAATGCCGGTCTTGGTCATGTATTCGCAGGCCTTCTTGGCGATGTTGCGGGGATCGCGGGTGTAGTCCTGCTTGGTGACCGGGTCGGCGATGTTGCAGATCAGGCAGAGCGTGGGCACGGCGAGGAACGGATCGATGAAGGCCGTCTCGGGCTGGGGCATCAGCAGCATGTCGGATTCGTTGATGGCCTGCCAGCCGCGGATCGACGAGCCGTCGAACCCGAAGCCGTCCTCAAAGCAGTCCTCGGTCAATTCGGAAATGGGGTAGCTGGTATTCTGCCACATGCCGGGGAAGTCCATGAAACGCAGATCGAGGATCTTGCATCCCTTTTCCTTGGCCAGGGCAATGACGTCTTTGGGGCTCATCGAATAATGCTCCTTGGGGGTATCTGGGTTCGGTTCGTCTCACTGTGGATACACGTTGTCCGCCAGTGCCGATGCAATCCCTGTGCCATGCGGCTCAATCGTCGATTCACAGGCCGACCTACGGCGAATCGGCACTTATAACGCATGTTTGGGGCGGAAGCGAATGCCATCGACGCCAAAAACCATGCGCGCACAATAGGCACATGAAGGTTTGGATTTGATCGGTGCCTATGTTTTGTGCACGACCGGTTGTGTGCTGTGATTTTCACAGCGGGATGAGCCACAGGCCGCCGGCGACTGTCTGACGATGCGTCGGGGCGTGTAGAATGGGCCCATGACCGATTCGATGCCCTTCCAGCTTGTCAGTGATTTTCAGCCGGCCGGGGATCAGCCCGCGGCCATCGAGCAACTCTCCGCCGCACTGGATTGCGGCAGCAAATACCAGGCCCTGCTCGGTGTGACCGGTTCCGGCAAGACGTTCACCATGGCCCACACCATCGCCCGGCTGAACCGGCCCACGCTGGTGATCAGTCACAACAAGACCCTCGCCGCCCAGCTCTATGAAGAGTTCCGCGAGCTGTTTCCCCACAACGCCGTCAGTTATTTCGTCAGTTATTACGATTACTACCAGCCGGAAGCGTACATTCCCCAGCGCGATATTTACATTGAGAAGGACGCCAGCCGAAACGACGATCTGGACCGCCTGCGACTGGCCGCGACGACCAATCTGGTCAGTCGGCGGGATGTGATCATCGTCGCTTCCGTCTCGTGCATCTTCGGGCTGGGTTCGCCGGATGAATACAAGCGGCAGGTCATCCGCATCGATCGCGGGCAAACGCTCGACCGCAACGATTTCCTGCACGGCCTGACCGACCTGCAATACCAGCGCAACGACACGGACTTCAAGCGCAGCACGTTCCGCGTGCGCGGCGATGTGATCGAACTGCACCCGGCTTACCAGGAATACGCCTACCGCATCGAACTGTTCGGCGATGAAATCGATGCCCTGCAACTGATCAATCCCCTCACCGGCGAACTGCTGGCGGAAGAAGACAAACTGTTTGTCTACCCGGCGGTGCATTACGTCATGCCCGAAGAGCAACTGGCCTCGGCGGTGGAATCGATCCGGCAGGAACTGGACCGGCAGGTGATGGCCCTGCGCCACGAAGGCAAGCTGCTGGAAGCACAGCGTTTGCTGGCGCGCACCAAGTACGACCTGGAGATGATGCAGGAAGTCGGCTACTGCTCGGGGATCGAGAACTACTCGCGCCATCTCGACGGCCGCGCCCCCGGCACCAAGCCCTACACGCTGCTGGATTACTTCCCGGACGACTGGCTGCTGTTCATCGACGAATCGCACGTGACGCTCCCGCAACTGCGCGCCATGTACAACGGCGACAAGCACCGCAAGCAGGTCCTCGTCGAGCACGGCTTCCGTCTGCCCAGCGCGTTGGACAACCGCCCGCTCAAGTTCGAGGAGATCGAGCAGTACTGGCCGCAGGTGACGTTCGTCTCCGCCACGCCCGGACCGTACGAACTGGAGAAGACCGGCGGGGAGGTGGTCGAGCAGATCATCCGCCCCACGGGCCTGGTCGATCCGGCGGTGGACGTGCGCGCCGCCACGGGACAGGTGGCCGACATCCTCGAACGGTGCAAGCAGCGCGTCGAAGCCGGCGAACGCGCGCTGATCACCACGTTGACCAAGCGTCTGGCCGAGGATTTGAGCACCTACCTGCACGAGCAGGGCCTGCGCACGCGTTACCTGCACAGCGAGATCGAAACGATCGACCGCGTGGAGATTCTGCGCGATCTGCGCAGCGGCGAATTCGATGTGCTGGTCGGTGTGAACCTGTTGCGTGAGGGGCTGGACCTGCCGGAGGTGTCGCTGGTGTGCATTCTGGATGCCGACAAGACCGGCTTTCTGCGCAGCGCCACGACGATGATCCAGCAGATGGGCCGGGCCGCGCGAAACGTCAACGCGCAGGTGATCCTCTACGCCGACAAGATGACCGAGGCGATGCAGACGGCGATCGACGAAACCCAGCGCCGCCGCGAGAAACAACTGGCGTACAACGCAGAACACGGCATCACGCCGCAGACCGTCCGGAAGGCGATCCGCCAGGGCCTGGAACTGGAGCTGCGCGCGCACAAGACGGCCCAGCAGGCCGTGGCCGAGGACGAGGGCGAATACGATCGTCTGGAACTGATGGCCGAGTTGGAAAAGAAAATGCTCGAAGCGGCCGAGGCGCTGGAGTTCGAGAAGGCGGCGCAACTGCGCGACCGCATCGCCGAGTTAAAAGCGATGCCGGACTCCGGCCCGGTCAAAGCATCGCAAGCCGAACCGAAAGCCAAGCCCGGCGCCCCGGGAACCAAGGTGCGGAAGAAGAAAAAGAAGAAGTCGAAGTATTAAAAAAACCCCGCCGTCCGCGGCGGGGCGTGTCGTGTTCGATCATGTGCGATGCGGTTTACGCCTTTCGACGACGGATCATCATCAGGCCGCCGATGCCGAGCAGGGCCAACGAGGCCGGCTCGGGAACGTCGGTGAACTGCACCGCGACACCTTCCCAGCGGTTTTCAAAATTCCTTCTAGGCCCAGTCGTGTCGTCTGCGGTTGCAACAATATCAAACGCGACGGAGGGGCTACTCAGGGTGAGATCGTCATCCTGAAGAACAGCAGGAACCACGCCACCGGAGGCGAGTACTGCACCGCCGTCATTGAAGTCTTGGATCTCGATACCGCTGAGGGCGTTAAACCGGAGTTGGGTGACCCCTTGGAGGAAAAACGTGGTCGCGCCGCTGTTGATCACATTGTCGACGGTCACGCGGAAAAACTCAATATCGGTCGAGCCGTCACCGCGCGGCAGTAACGCGGTGTTCTCTCTCTCTTGACTGCCGCCGGTGCTATTGACCGTTGCAAACCCGTTGATGCGTGTTTGCTCATCGACAATGGCGTTTCCGTCGTTGGTGTCGATCGTAAAGGGCGTGAAGTTGAGATCATAGGTCAGGTCCATGCCGTTGGCCGCGTCCACGGCGCGGAGCTTGACCGTCTGGGTGCCGCTGTGCGACGATCCGCTGCCCGGATTCGAGACGACCGTGGTGGTGACTGTGCCGACGGCCACCCCGGCTCCCGATGCGCCGGAGAAGATACCTCCTCCGCCGCCGTAATCGACATCATTTCCATCCAGTGCGGACGAGGTGAGAACGACGGCATTGGCCGTGCCTGCGAACAGAACGACAGTTAAAATGACGAGGGTTGTGTTTTTCATGTCGAACTTCCTTTCAGGTGTTCCGTCTTTACAAGATCGTTTTTGGTCGAGTTACCGATGGCCAATTCGATTTGCGGGTTCGGTCTTCTCATATCCGGATGTCTCCTTTCGCTGACTTTGCTGCGTCCCTTTTAAGAAAACCGCGGGCTTGCCGGGAAAACCTGAAAATGCCGCAGGACGCGGAACCGGTCCTGCAATCACGCCTTGCGACGACGGCGGACCATCATCAGGCCGCCGAGACCGAGCAACGCCAACGAGGCCGGCTCGGGAACCAAGGTCAGGAAAACGCCGCTTTTGTCACCTGAGGCGAGAGTCGGCCCCCCGCCGGCCCCAACGTAATTGAGCAGGAACTTGGTGCCCAGGTCACTGCTGGTCAGGGCGGTGCTATCGAGGAACAGCTTGTTGGAGCCGTTTCCGGTGTCCATCCAGTCGGTGACCGCAGTGGTGCTGGCATAGCCCGAGAAGAAGATCGACCCGGTCCAACCCGTAGCGAAGTTAACGGTCGAGTCACGGAAGTGGTTACCTGTGCCGCTACGAGCGATGTGGCTGCCGGTGCCATTGAGATTGATCGTAGCTTCTCTAAACATGGGCGCGGCGGTGACCGCATTGCCCGAGACATTGATTGTGGCGCCAAAGCCACGGATGTTTTTTCCTGAATTCCAGTTGAGCAACTGGGCAGTGCCCGACAGATTGTAGGTGTCGATGCCTTCGAGGCCGTAGCTGCCGGAATTGGTGCTGAGGCCGCCGCTGGTGAAGTTCACCTGGTCGGCGGTAGCATTTCCAAACGGGTTGCCGGCGTCATAGTTGGTGCCATGGATGGTACCCGCAACACTACCAAGCCAGTTGAAAACACCTGCGTTGGCGTTGGCGCCGGCGACTGCCAATAGCGCAGCAGCGGAAAAAGTGACGATCGTACGTTTCATTTCAAGGCTCCTTTCTTGGGTTTTATCGTTCTCTACAAGGCCGTTCTGGTTGAGCATCTCCTGTTTTTTCTGAGATTCGATTGATCTGAATCGTTGTTCGTTGCTTAAAGAAAACCACACACTTGCCGGGAAAACCTGAAAATGCCGCAGGACTCGGAACCGGTCCTGCAATTACGCCTTGCGACGGCGCGCCAGCGCCAAACCGCCCAGGCCGAGAAGCGCCAGCGTGATCGGCTCGGGAACGATCCTGAGGGTATCGCCCTGATTCGTCGGATCGTCCAGGATCATGCCCAGCTCTTCGACCTCTTCGTCGCTCAGCTCGGCGAACGAGAAGAAGATGCGGTCGATGTAGACGTCGAAATCATCGTTGCCGGCGATGAAGACCACGCTGCGGAAGGGCGTCTCGCTGGTCAGCGTAAAGCGCTCTTGGGTCCATCGGCGGTCGGGCTGCGACGCCAGAACGTTGGCCTGGACCGCCAGCGGCACGGTATCGGAATCCGTAATATCCGGATTTTCTTCAGCAAAGAGATAAACCCACATGTTGTCCACGTCTTCGCCAAAATCCCCGAACAGGAACGAGACCGTGCTGATGTCGTGATCGAAACTCATGACGAACGGGTCGTTGGTGGTGTCGTAGAACGGATCGAGACTGACCGCACCGAAATGATTTTCCAGCGTGTCGGGGTCGATCTTTCCGGTCTGCGTGGAAATCGTGTTGTCGACCAGATCGAACTTGCCACCGAAGAAACGATAAAAGGACAAGTTCACATCGCCCACGGTCACCGGGAGCGTGTCATAGAAGCCGTTGCGCACGGTTAAACCGTTGGCCACGGTATCGTTCGTGGGGGTCAGGCCGTCGAATGTTATCAGGAAGGCATGCGCCGGGGCAGTGAACATCCACATCACGACTGCAACGGCGAATAAACGCAGGAAATTACGCACGGTCAGTTCCCTCTCTCGGTTCCGGGCATTGCGCATTGCAACACCGCTGGTCTCTCTTGTCACTCCGCGAGGTCCCACAAACATGTAAAGGTGGACCTCTCTCTCAACAATATTAATTTACACCATCGCTGCGGATTATGCAAGACAAAAATATGTAAATAATTGACGCGCGAACAGTGGAAATACGTCTTCGGGCAAGGTTTTACCACTTTCCGGCGAGAATTTGGTCCACGGCGTGGGCTACGCCGTCCTCGGCGTTGGAGAGGGTGTGGCAGTCGGCGGCATGGCGGATCGGTTCGACGGCATTGGCCATCGCGACCCCGCATCCGACTTGCGTGATCAGCTGTAAATCGTTGATTTCATCGCCGATAGCGACGATTTGATCGGCGGTGATGCCGTGGATATCCGCCAGCCAGCGCACCCCGGCCCACTTGCTCACCCCCTCGGCAAACACCTCCAGGATGTGCACGTCCTCGTCATCCTGTTTGACGGCCGAAAAATGCTGAACAAACACGCCGCTGCCGAAACGCTGCCTCACGGCCCGGGCCAGTTTCGGCATGCGTCCCGACGGGCCGACGATTCCCACGCGCAGCGCATGGTGCATGTCCCGGACGGTGGGACGGTCGATGGTCTTGATGCGGGCGTCGATCTGGCCGAACCACCAGAGCGTGTTGGCCGTCATCAACTGCGGACTGGTCACCAGGTAATCCAGGCCGGTCGGTTCCGGGTCCATCAGGACCAGCACGGCGTCGGGCCCCGCATCCAGGTATTCGACGATCTCCAACGCCAGGTGCGGTTCCAGTTCCGCCCGGTGAAGCGTCTGGCCCGTCGTCGGATCGCAGACCATGGCGCCGTTGGCCAGGACCATCGGTCCGGCGCGTCCGAGCTGACGCACGGCCGGTTGCGATTCGTTCCACCCGCGCCCGGTGCATAACGCGATCATGATCCCGGCCTGCTCGGCTCGTTTAACCGCATCCAGATTCGCCGGGCTGATGCGACCGTTGGGTCCGAACAACGTGCCGTCGAGATCGAGTGCGAGAAGCCGGTACTTCATGATTCGTAGTTTACAGTTTTCAGCTCCCGGTTGTCAGTAACAGAAAAACCCCGCCGCGCGACGGGGTGTGGTGTGTTGGGGTGGGTTGACGATTATGCGTCGACGCGGTTATTCCTTGTCTTTGTCGCCGCCGAGCAAGCCGCCGATCCCTTCGCCGATCTTCTTCAGTGGATCGTCTTTTTTCTCGCCGTTCCCGGAATCCTTATCGCCGTCGGTGATATCTTTCAGCGTATCGCCGACGTTCTTCTGGACGTCTTCGATAACTTGACCGGCGCCCTCGGGCAGATTTTCCGTGATGTTTTTCAGACTTTCAGCGCCGGCCTCGAAGCCCTGGTTCAGCAGTTCGGTCGCTTTGCCGCCCAGTGCCGCCGCCGCGCCGCCCAGGTCGCTCTTGAGCAGGTTCACCACTTCGCCCGGCAGTTCAGCCACGCCGCTGACCACCGAGCCCATGATTGCGGGGAAGAGCTGGCCGATGAGTTTGCTCATCGGAACGCCTTCCTCAGAACTGATGTTGGTGAAGGGTGTAATTTCCTTGATGTTGATCGGGATCTTGACGCCGGTGGGCAGTTCAACATGTCCCGTGACATTTTTGATGGTGATCTTCTTGACGAAGAATTTCTTGCCGGGTTTCTTTTCCTCCGGTTCCTCGCTCGGTTCGTCTTCTCCGCCGAGTTTCTTGAGGTTGTCGGTGATCACCTGCACGTTGTATTTTCCGTCGTTGCGATCGAGGTGGACTTCCAGCCCGTCGAGCGTGATGGCGGGAATGACGACAGTATCCTCCCGCAGCGTGCCGGTCTCGACCTGTACCGAAAATTCGCCGGTGTTCATCAGTTTGTGCTCGGCGGGATAGCCGGCGGGATTGGCCACGCCGAGTCCGTTGAGCGAGGCCTCGCCGCGGAGCAGGCCGATATGGACCTCGTCGACGGTGGTGTCGACGCCCAGGGCATACGTGCCGCCCTCCTCGATGGCGGTCTTGGCCAGGGCATCGATCTGCCAGATGGCCACGCCTGCCGCCACGATCACCAGGACGATCAGAACCAGAATCAATTTCATAATGGTCTTCATGGTGTTCCCTTTCATTGTCGAAGTGTTTCGTACGCCACCATGATATCCCCGCAGCGCCGGGGAGACCAGAGTGTGGCGACAAGACCGTGAATCATCCCGAGCGATGGCGTATGATGGCGGCATGACCGAACCGACCACCGAACCCGGAGACCACGGATCGTTGCAGGGCTGGGTGCCCGATGTCGCCGAGCCGGGCGTGCTGTTCGATGCGCTGGCCAAGGCCCTGGACTACCGCGGCGATGTGACCGTCACCACGCACGACGGGCGCGAAATCACCGGCTACATTTTCGATCGCCAGGCCGGGCAAGGTCTGGACGATTCTTACATTCGCCTGCTCCCGGCCGGAAGCAACGACAAACAGACCGTGGTGTACGCGGACATCGCGCGACTCCGGTTCACCGGCAAGGACACCGCGCACGGCAAGACCTGGGAAAACTGGCTCAAGCGCTACGCCGAGAAAAAGCGCAAAGGCGAATCGGCGGACCTGTATGGGGATGAGTAATGTGTATTACTCCATGGTTCAATTGCTGCGATTGGATTGTGATCGCTCCAGGGTTTGGGAACTGATCATCTTGTATCCTTTTTTCGCTGGCGCCGTTCCCGTTTTCGGGCTCGTTTTTCTGCGGACAATACCTGCTGTGCGATTTGTCGGCCCGCCCGTCCGTGCTTGCGCAGCGCTCGGATCGAATCCAGGAATGCCGGTTCCAGAAGGGGTGAAGAGGTCTCATACCATTGCCCCACTTCGATCATGCCGTGTACGGCCTGTATCTCGCGAGATGTTAATGCATGGTTCTCCAGCCGGGTGCACCGGGCGATCAGGGATTCCAGGCACGCATCAGGCAGGTGCTTGGATGCGGCGGTTCGGGCTTTGTTGATCATGGCCAGGCCGAGGCGTTCATCGCCACGGGTGTTCGGTTCGGCAAAATAATCGATCGCTAAGCCGTCCAGCAGATCGAAGTACAACATCTGATCGTACTGGAGCCATTTGCGCCGAATCATATCGACGGTAAACCGTTCGCGTTCGGGGCCTCGGTCGGAATCATGCATCGTGTAGAGGAAACCGGGTTCGTCGCAAACGACCTCAAACGAACAGTTCAGCGCGGCGCGGATGTTGAGATGGTAGTCCTGTGAACGGAGGTAGCGCGGATCAAACACTCCCGATTCGCGATACATCCGCTGACGGGCAAACATCGATGCCCCGCCGATGTAATTGCTCTCGAATAACGGCGCCAACGGCCCGCGGCGGTTCAGGTCGGGAATTTGAAAAACGAAGCCGTCGGCTGTGGGTGGTCCCCCGGGGACGGGCCGGACTGCCCGTTGCCACGGAATGATGCCAAAATCCAGACCCGACCGATCATCAAGGAACAGTGCCAGACGATCCAGCACGCCGGGAAGCGGGATGTCGTCATCATCGAAGACCCAGACATACTCCCGGCTCGCCGCCTCCAGGCCCCGGTTGGCAGCGGCCGAGCGCCCGCCATTCGACTGGAACAGGACTTGCACCGGCGGTTGGAATTCGCGAAGAACCCGCTCGGTTTCATCGGTGCTGCCGTCGACGACCACAATGATTTCGTCCTGCTCCCGCAGTTGATCAAGAAATGCCGTCAGGCAATAGCGCAGGACGGATCCGCGTTGATACGTTGGAATGATGACCGACACGCCGCCGCGCGATGCCGCCTGACAGCAATCAGTTTGCATAGGCATGAGCAATCATGGGCCGATGGATTACGGTGCGTCGTCGTTTGTCATTTCCAGCCAGCGCCCCAGCGCCATGATCGGGAAGTACAAACGGTAGAGGTGATAGCGCAGGTAAAAGACGCGCGGGAAGCCCGTGCCGGTGAACCACGGCTCGTCCCACGTGCCGCTTTGCAGTTGCGTATCGCAAAGCCATTGAATGGCGCGCCGCACATCGGGATGGTTCGGGCCGTCGATCGCCATCAGCGCCATCGCGCCCCAGGCGGTCTGGCTGGCGGTGGCGGGCCCGACGCCCTTGAGGTCGGGGTCTTCGTAGCTGTCGGCCGATTCGCCGAAGCTGCCATCGGACTTCTGCACCGAGCGCAGCCAATCGCCGCAGCGCGCGATCCACGGCTCGGTCATATCGACGCCGACGTTCCGCAAACCGCACAGCGTTTCCCACGAGCCGTAGATGTAGTTCACGCCCCAGCGCCCGAACCAGCATCCCTCGGGCTCCTGCTTGGTCTTGAGGTACTCGACCGCCTTGGCCACGGCCGGGTGTCCGATGCGGTAGTCCAGGTGGCCCAAACATTCCAGCGTGCGGCCGGTGATGTCCGGGCAACTGGGGTCCTGAATCGCGTTGTGATCGGCGAAGGGAATGTGCTCGAGGACGGGACGGTTGATGGTGCGATCGAAAGCGGCCCATCCGCCGTCCTCGTTCTGCATGGCGAGGATCCACTTGACTCCGCGCTTCGCCGCTTGCGCCGCCTCGGGGCAGGTGCCGTTGGCGGCGCGGTGCAGCGCCATCGCCACCATCGCCGTGTCGTCCACGTCGGGGTAATAGGCGTTGTTGAACTCGAAGTACCAGCCGGACGGCTCGATGTCGTCCTTGACGTTGTTCTTCCAGTCGCCGATGTGGCGGCACTCTTTGTCGACCAGCCAGCGCACCGCCTTGCCCAGGGATTCGTGCGAAGCGCGCAGGCCCGCTTCGGCCAGGGCGTACGTGGCGATGCCGGTATCCCAGACCGGCGAGAAGCACGGCTGCAGGCGGATGTGGTCTTCCTCTTCAATCATCAGGCGGTCCAGTTGCCGCCAGGCCTGCTGCACGTTGGGATCGTCATCGGAATAACCCAGGCAGCGGAAGGCGATGATGATGTAGACCATCGGCGGGAAGATCGCGCCCAGGCCGTCGGCGTGTTCGCCCTTGGTCCGCTCGAGAATCCACTTTTCGATGCGCTGCAACGCCGGTTTGCGCAGGGGCATCAGCCGCGTGCGCTGCCAGACCTTCAGCAGCTTGTCGATCCCGAAGAACAGGTTCTTCCAGCTCAGCAGGGTTTTGTCGAGTTCGATGCAGGGCCGGTGCAGGTAATCGTGGTTGGTGTACAGTTCCATGATGCCCATGGGCTCGGGCAACTGGCGGATCGGCCGGTAGGAGTTGACGATCGCCAAGGGCATGATCATCGTGCGCGACCAGGCCGACACCTTGTCGAGATGGAAATAGAACCACCGCGGCAGGAGCACCATTTCCGGGGGCACGGCGGGGACGTTGTCGTAATGCATCTGCCCCAGCGCCGCCAAATAGAACTTGGAATAGGTGTTGCACTTTTCCGCGCCACCCAGTTGCAGGATCAACTGCCGCGCCTTGACCATATGCGGGGCGTCGATGTCATCGCCCATCAGTTTCAGTGCGAAGTAGGCCTTGACCGTCGCCGACAGGTCCGGCCTGGCGCCGGGGTATTGCGCCCATGCGCCGTCTTCGGCACGCTGCTGTCTGCGGAGATACTCGGCGATGGGCCCCAGCTTCGGATCGTCCTCCTGCTCCACGATCCACTTGAGCAGGATGTATTCGCTCTGGAGAATGGAATCGCCCTCCAGCTCGGCGCACCAATGGCCGTCGCCATTCTGCTGGCGGAACAACTCCGTCGTCGCCATGCTCAGGGCGGATTCGACAACCAACCGGTCCACCGGGGCCGAAGCGACCCGCGGGGCCGTCGTGCTCGAAGAACTGTTCATCGGCGAAGTGTTCCTCTCAGGGGTGATTCAAGCCCGTAAAGCTAACCCGATACGGACATTTTGGCAACAAATCGCGAAATATGCGAAGGACAAGGGGGGATCCGAATATCATCACGCCACAGCGGCGCAGACTTTCTGCGCTGCGTCGGTCAGGTCGTTGGCGGTCTGCAGGACGGGAATCTGCTGTTTTGCCTCGTCGATGATCTGTCGGGCCTGTTCGACGTTGGTCCCTTCCAGGCGCACCACCAGCGGAACGGTAAAGCCCACCTGCTCGGCTGCGGCGATGATCGCCCGGGCAATGCGGTCGCACTGCATGATGCCCCCGAAGATATTGACCAGCACGCCCTGAACGTTCGCGTCGGAGAGAATGATGCGGAAGGCCTCGGTGACGGCTTCCTCGCTGGCCGACCCGCCGACATCGAGGAAGTTGGCCGGTTCGCCGCCGTGCAGCTTGATGATGTCCATCGTGCTCATAGCCAGACCGGCGCCGTTGACCAGGCAGCCGATGTTGCCGTCGAGTTTGATGTAGGACAAGCCGTGCTCGTGCGCCTTCAGTTCGGCGGGGTCTTCTTCGGTCGGATCGAAAAAGTCGCGCGCCTTGGACTGGCGGAACAGGGCGTTGTCGTCGATGCTCAGCTTGGCGTCGATGGCCAGCAGGCGACCGTCCGGATTTTCATCATCCGCCGGCGTCAGCGCCAGCGGGTTGATCTCCAGCAGCGCCGCATCGGCCTTGGTGAACAGGGCCGCCAGCGCCAGCATGATCCGCACGGCCTGGCCGATCTGCTTGCCGTGCAGACCCAGTTGAAACGCCGCCTCGCGCGCCCGGTAGGCCTCGAGCCCCATCAGGGGATGGACCGGAATGCGCAGGATCGCATCGGGGTTGGCCTTCGCCACTTCCTCGATTTCCACGCCCCCCTCGGCCGAAGCGATCAGCACGGGGCAGCCGCGTCCGCGATCGACCGTCACGCCGAGGTAGAACTCGCGTTCGATGTCGATGGCCGCGGCCACGAGCAGTTTGCGCACGGGCACGCCCTCCGGGCCGGTCTGGTGCGTCACCAACGGTTTGGAGAAGATCGCCTGCGCCGCATCGCGGGCTTCGTCGGCCGAGCGAACCAGTTTCACG
Organism: Phycisphaeraceae bacterium; assembly: GCA_028282685.1. Lineage (GTDB taxonomy): Bacteria > Planctomycetota > Phycisphaerae > Phycisphaerales > Zrk34 > JANQHK01. Next base: position 14,340 of record JANQHK010000138.1, on the reverse strand, counting down.
CCTCCGCCCTTGCCGCGCCCCCCGGCATGGACCTGCGCCTTGACCACGCAAAACGCCGCGCCGCCATCCACCAGACGCTGATACGCCTCGGCGGCCTGTTCGGCGGTGTCCACCACCTCGGCCGGTGGGGCGGGTATCCCCGACTCGATCAGCATCCGCCTCGCCTGGTATTCGTGCAGCTTCATGGGCGTCGGGTCTCCGTGCGGTTGAAGTGGAATCAATGATAGATGCGGACGAATGGCTTTCCAAGCCGGGCCGGTCCGGAGCGAGAAAAATCGTTTGCGTCCGGTCGGCTTATATCTTTTGTTGATTTTACTGTGGGTTTCTTTTGCGCGCGGGTCGTCTGGTGGGGCGGGGTGGTATAGATACCCAGCGCCCGGCGAAGAGCGTCGCCGAGCGTAGCGTGGCCCGGCCGGGGCTTGGCCACGTCTTATTGACATCCCAGGTGCTGTGTGGCTTGAGAGAGAGCTCCCACAGCGATAGGCCGGACCATCCTGGCTGGTGGGCCGGTCTTTTTGATTGGTGGATGTTGGCTGGATCGTTCGGCCGCGACGTGACGGCATCGCGCGATCAGCTCCGATCGCGGTTGGTCTGCAATTCCTCTTTCAACTTGCGCAGCAAATCGAAGGCATCCATCGGGCTGAGGGCGTTCAGGTCGACGCTGCGGAGTTTGTCCACGGCCGGATGTTCCACGTATTCGGTGAACAGGCCCATCTGCGGATCGGGCTGCTGCGGCTTGACGGCAGTCAGGTCCGGTTTGTCATCGGTGTGCACTTCCAGCACGTCCATCAATTGACGGGCGCGGGCAATCACATCCGGCGGAAGTCCGGCGATCTTGGCCACGTGAATTCCGTAGCTGCGGTCGGCGCTGCCGGGTGCGATGTGGTGGAGAAAGACCACCTGGTCGGCCCATTCGCGCACGGTCACGTTCAGGTTGGCGATGTTGGAAAACTGCTCGCCCAGTTGCACCAGTTCGTGGTAGTGCGTGGCGAAGAGCGTGCGGCAGCGGCGCGCGGCCAGGTGCTCGGTCAGCGCCCAGGCCAACGACAGGCCGTCCAGCGTGCTGGTGCCCCGGCCGATCTCATCGAGGATCACCAGCGAGCGTTCGGTGGCGTGGTGGCAGATGTTCGCCGTTTCGGTCATCTCGACCATGAACGTGGACGCGCCGGCATGCAGTTCGTCGGAAGCGCCGATGCGCGTGAAGATGCGGTCGGTCAGGCCGATCGTCGCCTCGGCGGCGGGGATGAAGCTGCCGGTGTGCGCCAGCAGCGTCAGCAGGGCGGCCTGGCGGATGTACGTGCTCTTGCCGGCCATGTTCGGGCCGGTGATCAGCGCCAGCGTGGCGGTGTTCTCCCCGCCCAGGTCCAGATCGTTGGGGACGAACTGGTCGGCCAGCAGTTCATCGAGCACGGGGTGGCGGCCGTCGACGATGTGCAGCACCGGCTCGTCGACGATGGCCGGTCGGCAGTAACGGTAACGCCGCGCGCGGTCGGCGAAGCCGTTGAGCACGTCCAGCGCGGCGACGGTTTCGGCGAAGGCGTGTAGCGGCTCCAGTCGGTCCGAGGCCGCCTTGCAGAGTCGGCCGAACAATTCCTGCTCGCGCGCCACCGCCTTGCTCGAAGCGCCCAGCACCTTGTTCTCATACGTCTTCAACTCGGGCGTGATGTAGCGTTCGGCGTTTTTCAGCGTCTGCTTGCGCGTGAACTGGTCGGGCACCTTGTCGGTCTGGGCGTGGGTGACCTCGATGTAATACCCGAAGACCTTGTTGTAACCGACCTTCAACGTGGGGATGGACAGGTCTTTGGTGAGCTGGGCCTGGTAGTCGGCCAGCCATTGGTTGGAATCGCGCTGCAGGGCGCGGTACTCGTCCAGTTGCTTGTCGTAGCCGTTGCGGATGAGCCCGCCGTCGCGCAGGTGAGCAGGGGGGGAATCAACGCACGCGGCGGTGAGCATCTCGCCCAACGCATTCAATGGCGGCGCGGCGGCGGTCAGTTGCCCGTGATAGGGCTGAAGCGCCGAGCGATCGGCCAGAAGGGCGGCCAGGGACTCGATGTTCGCCAGCGATTTACCCAGCGCCACCAGATCGCGCGGGCTCGGTCGTCCCACGGCAATGCGCGAGCCGATCCGTTGCACGTCCTGAACGCCGTCGAACTGATCGGCCAGGTTGCGTCCGAGCGCATCGTCAGCGAGGATCGTCTGCACGGCGTCCTGTCGCTTCTTGATTTTTTCCGGATCGAGCAAGGGGTAACACAGCCAGTGGCGCAGGGCGCGCTTGCCCATGGCGGTGCGGCAGGATTGCAACGTGCCCAGGAGGGAACCGGCCACTTCGCCGCTGCGCATCGTGCTCTCGACCTCCAGCGAACGCAGGGAGGTGCGGTCGATCAGCAGATGCTCGGTGCGCTCGAATCGGCGGGGCGGACGCAGGTGAGCCAGGCGACCGTCTTCGCTGCACTGGGTTTCCAGAAGGTATTGGACCACGGCGCCGGCCGGACCGATTTCCGGATCGTCGTCGGCCAGGCCGAACCCGGACAACGTGGCCACCTGGAATTGGCGGCGCAGCGATGCGGTGGCGTCGTCGAGTCGGAACTGCCAGGCGGGGCGCGGCGTCAGGGCGCAGCCCACCGCCTCGGCCAACCGCTCAACGCGCGGCGGGGGCTTGCGATCGGCCGTCTCCACGTAGAGCAGTTCGCGCGGGCTGAATCGGGCCAGCTCGTCGCGCAGCACGTCGGCCTTCATCCGCGCCACGCGGAACTCGCCCGTGCTCAGCTCCGCCAGGGCGATACAAGCGTGCTCGTCGTCGGTGAAACAGACCGCGGCGAGGGGATTCTCCCGGGACTCATCGAGCAGCGATTCCTCGGTAAGCGTACCGGGGGTGACCAGGCGCGTGACATCACGCTTGACCACGCCCTTGGCCTGGGCGGGATCTTCGACCTGGTCGCAGATGGCGACGCGGTGGCCCGCGGCGATCATGCGGCGGAGGTAGTTGTCGACCGCGTGGTAGGGCACGCCGGCCATGGGAATGCCTTCGGTGCGTTGGGTGAGCGTCAGCCCCAGCGTTTTGGCGGCGAGCTTGGCATCGTCGTAGAACAATTCGTAGAAATCGCCCATGCGGAAAAAGAGCACGCAATCGGGGTACTGCTCTTTGAAACGGCGGTGCTGCCGCATGGCGGGGGTGTCGTGCGGATTGCCCATGCGTGCAAGTGTCCGGTCGAAGCGGCGGGTATGCAAGTGAAGCGGTTCGGAGCCAAATAAAAAATGACTCCGCGAGGAGACAATCCTCGCAGAGTCAAGTGGAGCGGATGGGGATCGAACCCACAACCTCCTCGATGCGACCGAGGCGCTCTCCCAATTGAGCTACCGCCCCGAAGGGAATCTTTAACTCTATCGGCCGATTCCCTTTTCGGCAATATTTCAAGCCCGGCTACGGACCTGACCGGTTCCGAAGAGTATGATTGTGAACCTGATCTTTTGAGGTGCGCTGATGAGAAACATCGCTGTGTTTCTGATGACCGTCTGTCTGGGGCTGGCCTTGTCCGCCTGCGATGGCGATGAGGGCAGTTCCGGCACGCCTTCCCGGGGCGGGGATACTTCCGGAGGAGGCAAGCCCGTTATTGCGGTGACGATCTTCCCGCTGGCGGACATCACGCGGCAGATCGTCGGCGAGCATGCCGAGGTGGTCTGCCTCGTTCCGCCGGGCATCACGCCGCACGGTTACGAGCCCAATGCCGAGCAGATGGCCGTACTGGGCCGGGCGAAGATGCTGGTGATGGTGGGCGGGGGCTTCGACCGTTGGGCCGAGCGAACCGCCAGGGCCGCGGGGAATGATTCGTTGAGAGTCGTCCGGTTTGAATCGTTGGTTGATGCCGAAGCTGAAACCGAAACCGAACACGATGAACATGACGCACATGCACATGAGCATGTGCACGGCCCTCACTGCGACCATGGGCCTGGAGGCGATCCGCACGTCTGGTTTCGATTGGAACATCATGGCCGCATTTCATCCGACGTCGCTCGTCACGCCAGCGAAGTGATACCTGAATACGCACAGGTATTCAGGGACAACCGCGGCCAACATCGCCAAGCCGTCGCGGCCCTTCACCGTGAGTTCAAGCCGCAGTTTGAATCCGCGAAAACACATAAGCTCGTCACCTTCCACGGCGCGTTCAACCGGTTGACGGAGGATTTCGGCCTGGAGGTTGTCGCGACACTGATGCCGGTGGAGGGACCGGGCGCGATGACCAGCGGGCGGCTTGACCAGGCGATCAAGGCGATCAAAGAGCACGATTTGAAAGTGATCTTTACCGAGCCGCAGTTCCCGCCCGATGCCGCGGAAGAACTGGCCAAGCAGACCGGCGTGAAAGTCATGATGCTCGACCCACTGGGCGACCCCAACGTCCCCGGGCGCAGCACTTACCTGAAGATGATGCGGTACAATCTACGGACGTTGGTGGAGGGGCTGAATTTGTGAGGGAAGGGACGAAGGAGCTGAGGGACGTAGGGTAGGAATCCCGGGTTTCGGTTTCGTCACTATGTGACTCGCCCTCAACCCCGGGCTTTACGAAAACCAGAACCAATCAACCGGTTAACCATATGTCCCCGCACGTCTGCCAGCACAGCCCGATGGACCACCACCACGATGCCGATGTGATCTGCGTCGACGGCGTGAGTTATTCATACGGTCCGGTCGAAGCGCTGCGCGACGTGACCATGCACATCGAGCACGGCTGCAACCTCGGCATCATCGGCCCCAACGGCGGCGGCAAGACCACGCTGCTGAAAATCATGATCGGCCTGCTGGACGGCTACGCCGGCTCCGTGCATATCGCAGGGTTGGCCCCGGCCCAGGTCTGCAGGCGGGGGGATGTGGTGGGGTACGTGCCGCAGAAGCACGAGTTTGCCCGGCAATTTCCAGCCAGCGTCCGCCAGGCCGTGCGCATGGGTTTGACCGGCAAGACCGGATTGATCCGTCCCCACCGCCGCGACGATTGCGATTATGTGGAACACCTGATGGATATGCTGGGCATCGCGGACTTGGCGGACCGGCCCATCGGCGATCTTTCCGGTGGCCAGCAGCAACGGGCGTTCATCGCGCGCGCCCTGGCAGCCAAACCCAGGATACTGCTGCTGGACGAACCGACGGTCGGCGTGGACGTGGCGGGGCAGAAACGCTTCGCCGAGCTGATCCGCATGCTGCACGATCAGTTGGACCTGACAATCATCGTGGTCTCTCACGACCTGCGCGCCGTGGCGGGCGGCTGCGGCAAGGTGGCCGTGCTCAACCGCACACTGCATTACCACGATTCGCCGGACGGCCTGACGGCCGACTTCCTGCAGGAAGTCTTCCAGCACGACATCGCGCCGGTGCTGGAATAGACGGGCCAAGGGCCTTGGGGTCGGGGGGCGCCCGATTAACCAGTTAACCCATTCACCAGTTAACCGGTCAACCGGTCCGTGATCCGATCCACGCACCAGTCCGGGGCATCGGTGGTCAGATCGTGACCGGCGCTGTCGTGCACGTGAATCGCCGCGCCCAGACGCTCGGCGATGCGATAAGAGCAGATCGGGCGGACCATATCGTCAGCGGTGCGCCAGGGCGAATGGCGTTACACTGTGCGGCATGCTGACGTACCCGGTCACGGTGACGATCTGCCTGGTTCTGATGGTTGCTTTGGCGCTGGTCGGGCGGTGGCTGAAGCGTCGGGGCGGGGAGAGGCCGCTGCGGTTGATCCTGGCGTGGGGCAGTCTCGCGGCCTGGGCCGGATACAACCTCTGGAACATGCAGCCGTCGCGCTTTTCCTGGGACAACAGCTTGCCGCTGCATCTGTGCGACGTCGCTTCGATCGTAGCGCCGTTGGCGTTGTTGTTGCGCTGGCGTCCGCTGCGCGCGATGCTGTATTTCTGGGCGTTCGCCTTCACGACGCAGGCGTTCATCACGCCGCGCCTGGATGTCGGGCCGGACAGTTTCTGGTATTGGCTGTTCTGGATGAATCACGTGCAGATTCTGGGACTGGCGATCTACGACGTGGCGGTGCTGAACTACCGGCCGCGCCTGGGCGATGTGGGTCTGGCCGTCGCCGGCACGCTGGTCTGGATGGCGGTGGTGCTGCCGCTGGTGATCCGTTTCGACTGGATCTACGGCTTCATCGGGCGGCGCATCCCCGAGACCGGCTCGATCCTCGACTGGCTGGGACCGTGGCCGATGCGACTGGCCTGGATGGCGCTGCTGGCCATTGCGGGCTTCGTGGTCTGCTGGTTGCCGTGGGCCGTGGTGCGGCGGTTGACGGGCCGATCGACTCACCGCATTACCGATGCAGATACAGAACCCCGGCCACCCACAACACCGTAACGCCCAGTGTCACCAACGAAATCAGCAACTGCCCGATCAGGATCAACCGATCCGCCCATTGGCGTTGACCGAATCCTTGGATGCTGACCAGCATGACATACAGGTGAATGGCCATGGGCACGCCGTGGCCGAGCACGGAAAAGCCCGGATCGAGCAAGCGCGTGTGGTAGCCGAATGCCGCACCGTAGCCCATCGCCATCAATTGGAACAGGAAGTTGATGATGAGCCGGTGGTCTTTGACGAGCAGTTCGCCGGCTCGGACGGGCCGCTCGTTCGGTGGATGGATATGGCTGGTTCCCCTGTCCATGGACATCGTTGCATCTTACTGCCGTCAGCGCGACTGAAAAAGGGAAGAAGGTTTCTGACGCCTTTTTTGCATGGCGCGAAAAAAAGCGAGCGCCTCGGAAGGCACCCGCTTGAATGCGTGGGGGATATAGGGCGATCAGACCTTGGCCGCGGCTTGGGCCGGATCGATATGGACGGTGCGACCTCGGAAGCTCACGTGGCCGTCGGCCAGGGCGAAGAGGGTGTTGTCCCGGCCTTTGCCGACAAGGTAGCCGGCCTTGAAGGGGGTGCCGCACTGACGGACGATAATGGCGCCGGACTTGGCGAACTCGCCGCCGTACAGCTTGACCCCGCGGTACTGCGGGTTGGAATCGCGTCCGTTACGCGTGCTGCCTTGACCTTTCTTATGTGCCATGGTCCGATCCTCATCGCAAAGCTGTCAGGCCGTCCAATCGAGCCCAACACTATAGAAACCTGATCGGTTCAATGCAAGGGGGAACTTCAGCGCATGATCCATTCATCGCCGGTGCATTTGACGGGTTTGACGACGATGTTGGCCGGGGTGCCGGGCATCTCGAAATCGAGCATGCGCGTCTTGCGGAAGATCGCGATTTTTTCGCCATCGTCATCTCTCAGCACGCGCGTTTCTCCGCTCAGGCCGCCAATGAACACCTGCACATGGTCCACATCGTCCACGCCGGCGGGCCAGACGATGATCGACTCCATCGCTTCGTCTTCGCCCTGGCGCAGCGGGCCGACCACTTCGATGGGATTGCGCAGCAAGGGGTTCTCCTGCGCGTTCTGGATGGCACGGATCACCACCGGAGGTACGTTCTGCCCGGAGGGAATCAGTTGCCCGGTGCTGGTGAAGATGTCGATATCGGGCACCCAGTTCTGCTCGGCACCGGTGTTGTTGACAATTTTGTAAGTCATGTACCAGTAAGGCGTGTCCCGGTTCTGACCCGGCAGACGGACCCAGATCAGACGCGGAGTCTCGTACTCGAAACCCAGTTCCCAGCTCAACGGGATGATTGATGGCTCGGGGGCGCTGCGGGCCGTGGCGCTGAACAATCCCGTCAGGGTTACTGCCGCCAGCGCCACCCAGCACATCGCACGATAAAAAGATTGGTACAGCACGGTTGGCTCCTCGTAAACTCTGGATGTATTCTACTGTTATGGCGCACCCGGTCAATTGCGCCACGACAGGGGCCAGAAGGATATGTCCAGCACCGACGGCTCTTCGGATGACGGAAAGTGGCGGTTCGAGCTCATTGAGGCCGAGCGGCGTCAGGCGGTTTTGGCCAAACTGATGAAAAACACCACGCTTTGGGGGCTTGCCGACGGCAATGCATCGGGCCCCGGCCTGGACGACGAACAACTCTGGGCCGCCCGGGATCATCGCAACGCCATCCGGGCCGTCGCCCTGGTGACCTGCCGTCCCGGCCGTACGGCCACGTTGTTCCTCTCACGCCCGCCGCGGCGCGGCCTGGTGGATCAGACGGCGGAACTGGCCCGCTGCGCCTGCTCTGCGCTGGACGTGCAGCGTGTGGCGTTGGTGCAGGTGCTTCTGGACCAACACGATGACCTGGAACGCCTGGCGCTGGAACGGGCGGGTTTTGAGGAATTGGCCTGGCTGGAATACCTGCAACGGCCGATCGGGCGATCCCACAGACCGTCGGACCTGCCGCCTGATGTGACGCTTGCGACCTGGACGCCGCAGCGCCGCGACGATTTTCTGGCCATGCTCGAAGCCAGTTACGAACAGACGCTGGATTGCCCCAATCTCTGCGGAAAGCGTCGCACGCAGGACATCCTCGCCGCCCACCGCGCCACCGGCATGTTCCGTGATGACTTCTGGACGTTGCTGATGGTGGAAGGCCGACCGGCGGGCGTGATGCTCCTGGCCGACCTGCCGGGCCATCATCTGGTGGAACTGGTCTACCTGGGTTTGGCGTTGGAACACCGCGGGCGCGGACTGGGCCGCCTCCTGTTGCAGCGCGCGTTGCATCAATGCGCCGGCGCCGATGCCGGTTATCTGTGCACCGCCGTCGACCAGCGCAACGCACCGGCGCGCCATCTCTACCGGAGCATGGGCTTTGATCTGGTCGCCGGCAAACTGGCCATGATTCTCCTGTTGAATGAAAAATAGCGTAGTGCATCGCGCTGCCGTCGGTTATCCACAGATTATCCAAGTCACGCGCGTCGCACGGTGCACAAGATTTTTTTCGTGAACGCAAACTCCGATAATTTCTGGACCTTGAAGCCACGGCGAACTGTCATTACCAAATTGGCGCTTGACGTGAGCGGGGTTGTGTTTATTTTGGGTTTGCGTTTGATCAAGGATGACACGCAGGCCGCGTTCGCTGTTGCAACGAATTGACACGGGATCGAGCGAGCACACGCCACTGGACGGAGCCATGTCGTTACCGCTGTACGTGAAAACGGTTTCACGGCAATGGACAACCAGTCACCCTGACCAATCCTAAGATGGGGGATCGCTCGTGACCGTCAGCACCTCCCTGAGCGATGTCGGTACGCGCCTGCTGAAGCGGATGGTGAACGCCCTGGGCAGCCGAAACGTCGATCTCTACTTTGAATCGGCCCGGCTGGAGCAGCGCGAAGGTCGGCTTTGCCTGCTCGTTCCCAACCGCTTCAACAAGGAATGGATCGAAAAGCGTTTCGCCGACCGCCTGCGCGCCGCGGCCCGTGCGGAACTGGGCGAATCGGTCGAGATGGACATCCTCGTCGAACCGATCCTCAATCCGCAGGCGCCCCCGATGCCGGCCCGGCCGACCCCCCGGACCGATACCCCCAAGTCGCGCCGCCTGCGATACGCGCTCGACGACTTCGTGGTCGGCCAATCCAACCGTCTGGCCTACGGCTGCGCGTTGGAGTTGATGGAGCCGGACGGCCGCCCGATGACGCCGCTGGTCATTCACGGCGGTTGCGGTCTGGGAAAAACCCACCTGTTGCAGGGCATCTGCGGGCGATTCGCTTCCCATCGCCCCGGCGCACGGTGGCGGTACCTCACCGCCGAGCAGTTCACCAACCAGTTCATCCATGCCGTGCGTCATCATCGCCTGCCGGCTTTTCGTCTGCACATGCGTGAACTGGACCTGCTGGTGATCGACGACATGCAATTTTTCTCTGGCAAGACCGGCACGCAGACCGAACTGCAACACACGATCGACACACTGGCGCAGCGCGGGGGAAGATTGCTCGTGGCCGGCGACGGCCATCCCCGGATGCTGGACCGGATGTCCGAAGCCCTGGTCAGCCGGTTGCTCAGTGGCATGATCGCACCCATCGAGCCGCCCGATGAACCGATGCTGAGGCAGTTGATTGAAGCGCTGGCGCGCCGCCGCGAATTGAAGCTGCGCGATACGGTCACGCGTTGTCTGGCCGAGCAGTTCGGCGGATCGATCCGGGAACTGGAGGGAATCCTCACCCGACTCAAGGCGATGGTGCTGCTCGACGATTCCCCCACGGCGCCCGGTCAACCGATCGGCCATGCGCTGCTGGACCGCGTGATGGATTGCTCGGCCGCCGGCGTGGCGACGCGTCCGGTCCGGTTCGATCAGATCATGCGCATCGTCTGCGGCGAGTTGGGCGTGCAGCGCGAACAGGTGCTCAGTCGATCCAAGCAACGTCAGGTGGTGCTGGCCCGCTCGCTGGTGATTCACCTGGCGCGGCAGATGATCGGACTCAGTTTTCCCGAGTTGTCGCGACAAATCGGACGGGACAGCCATTCCACGGTCATCACCGCCGACCAGCGCGTGCGCCGCCAGGCACGGGAACAGCACCCCGTGCGTCTGCTTCCGGACCTGACGACCACCACGATGGATCGGCTGGTCGAACGGCTGCGTGCGGAAGTGGCGCGATCGGCGCAGCAGGCCGCGTGATCGAGCACGGTTTCTCAGCCCCGCGCATTCGCATACAATATTTACATGTCCAAACGCATCGTTCTGTCGTTGGCAGCCCTGGTCCTGTTCAGCGGCGCGCTCCGCGCCGAGGATCAAACCGCCGAACAGGCCATCTGGTTGCTCAAGAAAGCCACCCTGATTCACCGCGACGGTTCGCACAACCTGCTGCTGCGTTCGTTGCGGCAGATGCGCGATCCCCAGCTCGAACCGCTTTTCAGCGACCTGGTGCAACGCCGCTTTCCCACAATGAAAGTGCACGGCGTCCTGGGCCTGGCCGAGATCAGTCCCAAGCAGCGGCTGGACCTGGCGCTGCTGGCCGATATCGAGCAGTTGATGACGCAGGCGCAGCTGGTCTCCGCGGCGCTCGACGCCGAGATGCTCAACATCGACGATTGCCGCCAGATCATCAACTGGCCGGGACTCGATCCGTCGGTCAAGGTGATCGTCGCCGCCAAGTTGATCGGCGAAGGAGAAAAGTTCGAGCCCAAACTTCTCGATGAGGCCCAGACCTCGGACAACCTGGGATTGTCGAGCATGGCGACGCTGATGAAGCTGCAACTGGGCGACGCCGCCATGAACAAGCCGCTGGCCGAGCTCAACCAATCCGATGCCCCCAACCGCGACCAGGTGCGCCTGCTGCTGTTGCATACGGCCATGCGCTACAAGTTCGACACCATCGGCCCCTGGGCGCTGCGCATGCTCGACGAGCCGGACCTGGATCGCGCGCTGTCCTACCGGGCATTGCGAACGGTGTTGATGTTTCAACCCGCCCAAGCCGCCAGCCATCTGGTGCGGCGTTTTGAGGCGACGGACAATCCCGCCGAGCGCATTCGCCTGTCGATCATGGCCCTGGACGATGCGGCCAAGCTCGAACCCGGCGTCTTCCAGCCGATGCTCCAGTGCGACCAGAAACTGGTGCAGCAGGTGGCGCGCGTGGGCGCGGCGCTGGCCTCCAAGCGCCCGGCGCATGACCCCATCGTCCAACTGATCGGCCGGTACAACGTGCTGGGCAGCCGGTGGGCGTTCAAGTACGCCGACGATCTGCCCGCGGAGCAGGCCGGACCGATTTACATCGAGCTGATCCGGTCGGCGGAAAAGAGCCCCAGCCACTTCCGACCGCAGGCGATGGAACTGGTCGTCATGGCGGCGCAGAAGTTGTACGAATCGGGCTCGGCGACTTCCACCCTGCGCGAACTGTTCGGCTCGGTCGATCCCCTGTCGCGCGAAGCGATGCTGATGGGATTGATCCGCACGCACGAAGGCGACCCGACGAAGGTGATCGCGGGAATGCAGGACTGGAACAGCGAGTTCGCCGGCTCCCTGGCCCTGCTGCTGCGCGCCAAGCACGGGCAGACGCTCGATGACAAACAAATGGAACAACTGTCCACCATGGTGCGCGGCGGAATCCGGGACCTGCAGGACCCGCTCCGGATTCAGGCGGCGTGGATCTATCTCAAACTGACCCGGCAGGATCGGGTGGCGCTGGCGTCCGTGCTCGGATCGACCAAGTAAAACCGATCGGGTGAGAACTTCCCATGGCCGGACAAATTCCGCTTTCCATGCCGGATATCACGCAGGCGGAAATCGACGCCGTCGTCGATGTTCTGCGATCCGGGCGGCTGAGCATCGGCCCCCGCCAGGCCCGCTTCGAGGAACTGGTCGCCCACGCGGCCGGTCGCAACCACGGCGTGGCGGTCTCCAGCGGCACCGCTGGGCTGCACCTGGCGCTGTTGGCGCTGGGCGTGGGACCGGGCGACCAGGTCATCACCACGCCGTTCAGCTTTATCGCCTCGGCGAATGTGATCCTCTACGTCGGCGCCACGCCCGTCTTTGTCGATATCGATCCGGTCTCGCTGAATCTCGACCCGGAAAAACTCGAATCGGCGATCAACGAAAAGACCAAGGCGATCATCGCCGTGGAGGTGTTCGGCAATCCGACCCACATGGATGAAATCGAGCGGATTGCGGCGCGACACGAGGTGCCGCTCGTCGAAGACGGTTGCGAAGCGCTGGGCGGAAAACTCGGCAGCCGATGTGTGGGATCGTTCGGGCGCGTCGGGGTGTTCGGTTTCTATCCCAACAAGCAGATCACCACCGGTGAGGGGGGGATGATCGTCACGGACGACGACGTGCTGGCCGAGCGCTGCCGTGCCCTGCGCAACCAGGGCCGGGCGCAGAACAATCCCGCTGCCGAATCCATCACCGACGAGGGCTCCTGGCTGCACCACGAGCATCTGGGCTACAACTACCGACTGTCAGAGCTGGCTGCGGCGATGGGCATCGTGCAGATGGAACGGCTGGACGACATCCTCGCCCGCCGCCGTGAAGTCGCCTGCATGTATTTCGACAAGCTGATGGACTATCCCGAGATCATCCTGCCGACGATTCCCGACGAGGCGTCGATGAGCTGGTTCGTTTTCGTGGTGCGTCTGAGCAACCCGTTCACGGTCAAGCAGCGCGAGCGCATCATCACCGGCCTGCGCCGCCACGATGTCGGCAGTTCCAATTATTTCCCGCCGATCCACCTGCAACCGCCGTACCGCCAACGGTTCAATTTCCAGACCGGCGATTTCCTTATTGCTGAATCGCTGGCGCAGCGCACGCTGGCGCTGCCGTTTTATAACAAGCTCGATGCGACGCAGATCGAACTGGTCTGCCTGACCCTGCGCATCATGCTGGACCGCGAAAAGTTGACGATGGACAGCGTGGAAGAGAATTGAAGCGGGCCGTGCACGCGGCTCGCAAGGAATTATCCGGGCCTATTTCAAGCCCCAGGACTCAAGACTCAGGTCTCTCACCCCTCCAGACTCACACCCAACTGCTTTGCCGCGGCGTCGGCGGTCTGGTCAATCAGCGTGGCGATGGTCATCGGCCCCACGCCGCCGGGGACCGGCGTGATGAGCCGCGCCCGTGGCAGAGCCGCATCGAAATCGACATCGCCGACGTTGCCGGGGTTGTAGCCGGCGTCGATCACCACCGCGCCTTCGGCGATCCAGTCGCCCTCAACGAAGCAAGGCCGACCCACCGCCGCCACCACCAGGTCCGCCCGTCGCACCACGTCCGGCAGATCGCGCGTGCGGCTGTGACAGATCGTCACCGTGCAGTGTTCGTTCAGCAGCATCGCGGCCATGGGCTTGCCGAGAATCGGAGAGCGCCCGATGACCACCGCTTCCATGCCCTTGAGGGGCACGTTGTATTCGTGCAGCAGCGTCATGATGCCCGCCGGCGTGCACGAGCCGTAACCGGGCAATCCCAGCCACATGTAACCCAGGCCCGTGGCCGTCACGCCGTCCACATCCTTGACCGGCGGGATCGCCTCAAACGCGGCGCGCTCGTCCACCTGGGGCGGAACCGGATGCTGCAACAGAATGCCGTGGACGTTTTTGTCGTCGGCCAACTGCTTCATCTGGTCGAGCAGTTCCTCGGTGGTGGTTTCGACCTTCATCTCGATGCGCAGCGATTTCATGCCGACCGCTTCGCAGCGCTTGCCCTTCATTTTGACGTACGTGGCCGAAGCCGGATCGTCGCCAACCAACACCGTCGCCAGGCAGGGGGCGGCACCGGTCGCATCGTTGATCTGTTTGACCTTGTCGCGCGTGCGATCGAGCACTTTCGCCGCGATTGCTTTGCCGTCGATGAGTTTGTTGTCAGACATCAGTTGATCCGTTAATCAGAAAGAACAGCGGCTAGAGCATCTTGCGTCATTCATGCCGGGCTTGTACGAGCCGCGCCGGTGAGGAAGCGGTCCGCACAACGCCCGAACCCGGCGGGGCAGGTGCGGTCATT
>JANQHK010000156.1 GCA_028282685.1 Phycisphaeraceae bacterium | reverse complement strand
GAGCGAGACCGTCTGAACACTGTCGTCGTGATGGACGGACTCGCCCCGCCGGCAGCTAACGCGGCGCCGGATGTGTTTTCGGACCATCGTGGCTTGTTCACCAACCTCCCAATAGTGACCCGCCTGCCAGGTGGTGGGCAGGTCATAGGCGTAGGCATCCCACTCCGGGCTGGCGAGCGCATAGAACCGGGAATCACCGCTGAAGGCGGCGCTCCAGTGCCTTTCTTCAAACAGGATCTCGTCGCGGTTCAGGACATCGTGAAGCGACGCGGAATAATCGAGCGGGGACAGTTGCGACAGATAGAGGCCGTCGGGGCTGTACTGGAACGTAACGACGCCGTTACCGGCTTCGAACTTAACCCCCGATTGCCCGGGGCTTCGAAGAACCTCGGCGGTGTTCTGGTTCCACGCGATCAGTTCCCTGGCTCCGGCGGCAACGGCGATGGACGCCATCGTCTCCGCGTTGCGGTAGGCGGCCAATTCTTCGTAGTCGTCGGTATCCCAGAGGCGGGTCATGCCGTCACCACCGATGGTGGCAAGGTAGGCCCCATCACCGCTAAAGTCGGCGTCGGATAGGGCATCGTGGGATACCCGCGCCACTAGGGCACCTCGCTCGAGGCTCCAAACCGTCACCGCCGTGTCCGTCGTCAGAAGATTGTTGGATCGGGGCTGAAACCTGAGCTTTCTGCAGGGTCCGGCGTCCAGGCGGCAAACCTCCCGTGCCGAAGCGAGGTGCCAGACCTTAACCGTTCCATCCTCACCAGAGGCCGCCACGTACGTGCCATCCTGGTTGAATTCCACGAGCCGGGGCTTTTTCGCGCCGGGCCAGTGGATCGTGGCAACCTCGCGGGGCAACAGGAAAAGCGCCATACGCAGCACCCGATCGCCCAACGCGGTAGGCGACCGCCGCATGGACTCGACGGCCAGCAGCGCGGCGGTTTCCAGCAGAACGCCCCGCTGCCCGATCATGACTTCTGCTTGTGCCGCGAGTTGCCTGGCGAGCGTCTTCGCGTATAGCTCTTTCCAGCGCTCCGCCTCCTCGAGGTGAAAGGCCTCGCTCTGTTGAATGTAGCGAACCTGAAGCTCCAGGGGCCCCGGCTCCATCTTGGCGCCGGATTCCAACCAGATCCGGGCGGCTTCCAAATCGCCGCGGGGCAGCAGATCGCCGCTGCTGTCCTCCCATTTTTTCGCGCGCCGCAGATACTCGCTCGACTGATTTCGCCAGACCGCCTCGTTTCGAAGTACGCGCGCGATCGCCTCGACATCCAGTTCCGCCCAATCAAGCATGAGATGCTGCCAGGTTTCTAGAACTTCGGGCAGAGCCTGATCCGCTCGCGGATCCCGGTAGAGCACGGGAATGATCCGTTTGTTGTGCTCGTGGGCGAACGCCAACTCCATATTGCAGTGCTTCGAATCAATGGACGTGGGGCTGATGACGAACATGAGGTTGTCGGAATCGATGATCGCTTCGCGCAGCGCCGGGCGCCACTTGTTTCCGGCCGCCAGATCCTCGGTGTCGCGCCAGTAGGCAATCTGCGCGCTCTCGAGGGCTTCAAGCAGCCTTTCTACGTCGACGGAGTCAGCACGTGCATAGGATATGAAAACATCGTGCATGGTTTCGTCCCCAACATCGACCCCCAGCGTCTCCCGACCCGGAAATGTTAGGATTCCCATGCATTAGAGGCAAAGAATTTCTC
>JANQHK010000103.1 GCA_028282685.1 Phycisphaeraceae bacterium | reverse complement strand
CCGGCGGGGCAGGTGCGGTCATTGACCTGCGGGAGAGCGGAAAGTCGGACGCGGATCAACGGCCCGACGACCGCTCCCTCACCGTCGCGGCTCGTTTTTTCACTTCTCACACACACGCTTAGAGCGCCTAACCAAAAAGCGGGGTCTGATGGGCGCCATGGGTCGGCCGATTGGTCCCGAGCGAAGTCGAGGGGAGGCAGACCCGTGCGAACCTCATCGGTCTGCCGCTTCGCGTCCGCCCAATGGCGCCCCAGTCATTCCCGTATTTTGTAAGGCGTTTTTACCCTAATCAGATCGATTCGGTAATCCTGTCAAAAAACGACTTCTCGATGCCTCTGTGGTTTATCCGGCACGCGGTCTGCCGTCCCGCAACCATGCATCGTCCTGTTCGGACAGGGTCGCCGGTCGGTGGGGCAGCTTGGCCGGGTTGAATTGCTCGGCGAACTCCGCCGCTTCCATGGCGCGCCGCTCGCCCATCCCGCACCACTCGGCGATCAGTCCGATGAGGCGCTGCGCCGGGACGCCGGCGCGCCGGTAGGTGTCGATGCGGCTGTCGCCGTGCCGTTTGGCCAGTCGCCTTCCATCCGGGCCCAGCACCAGCGGCAGATGATGATATCTCGGGGCGTTGCCCAGCCCCAGCGCGCGGTAGAGCATCATCTGACGCGCCGTCGAGCGCAGCAGATCGTCGCCGCGCACCACGTCCGTCACGCCGCTGGCCGCATCGTCCACCACTACTGCCAGTTGATACGCCGGGAGCCCGGCCTTGGTCGCCACCACGAAATCGCCCACCTGCTGCTGCACGTTGATCGTCTGCGGACCGGCAAAACAATCGGCGAAACTCACCGACTCCTCCGGAACGACAAACCGCCAAGCGTGATCGGCGGACGGCTGATAGTTGACGGCCGACAACTTTTCTCGACAGGTTCCGGGGTAGCGCAGCTCGTGTTCATTGCCGTGCGGCGCCGATTGCGCCCGCTCGATTTCCTTGCGCGTGCAGGTGCAGGGGTAGATTTGCCCGGCTTCGGCCAGCCGTTGCAGTGCCGCGTGGTAGGGCGACAGGTCCGCCTTCTGCCAGGTCGGCCCGTCATCCCAGTCCATGCCCAGCCAGCCGAGCAGGTCGATCGCCAGTCGGTCGGCATCGTTTTTCAGACGCGGACCGTCGAGGTCTTCGATCCGCAACACGACCCGCCAGTGATTCCGCCGCGCCATGGCCCAGTTGATCAGAAACGTGCGCGCGTTGCCCAGGTGCAGCGCGCCGGTAGGTGAAGGAGCGAGACGGGTGATGCGTTGATGTCTTTGCGGTTCCGTTGTCATGTATGAAAAATATAACAAAATCCGAAATCTTCAGGCCCCAGGCCCTTGGCCCTTTCATCCCTGTGGCCATGGCATTCCAACGTTGGTATCGTGTAGCCGCCATGGCCATGCAACCGTTACCCATCGCGGTCCTGATCTCCGGCGGCGGCACCACGCTGGTCAATCTCAATCAATGTATCGACCGCAGTGAGCTTCCTGCGCAAATCGTCCGGGTCATCAGTTCCAGCGCCGCGGCCGGGGGCGTGGAGCGAGCCCGCGAGGCCGGCTTGCACGCCACGGTCATCGATCCGAAAGACCACGCCGACCGCGCTGGCTACACCGATGCGATGTGGCGGGCGATTCGCCAATCCGGCGCGGAGCTGGTCTGCATGGCCGGCTTTCTCAAACTGCTGCCGATTGCCGAAGATTACCGCAACCGCGTCATGAACATCCACCCCGCGCTGCTGCCGGAGTTCGGCGGGAAGGGCATGTACGGCAAACACGTGCACCAAGCCGTCCTCGCCGCGGGCCGAAAAGAATCCGGCTGCACCGTCCATTTCGCCGACGACCGCTACGATCACGGCCCGATCATCCTGCAACGCACCTGCCCCGTGGCTCCGGACGATACCCCCGACACCCTCGCGGCGCGCGTCTTCAAAGAAGAATGCATCGCCTATCCCCAGGCCATCCGCCTGTTCGCTGCAAAAAAGTTGGTCATCGACGGGACGACGGTTAAAATAATCTGACGATCCCCGCTGGATAGCCCGCCAAGAAACCTGCCTCAGCTATAGGGTGCCAAAATGAAGAAGCTGTATCCGGTTTGTGTTGTGTTGTGCTTGATCTGCATCGACTTGGCTTGGGTATCGCAGGGGGATGCCGCGGAGAAAAAGGCCGCCCGTCTCGACTACCGACAGAAGCGCGAGTTGAAGGCCATCTGGAGCCGGTTCACCAAGGTCGAGCAGAGCAGCGCCCGTTCCGAACTGTTTGAAAAGATGCTCGCGCTGGCGCCCGCCGCCGCCGGTGAAATCAAACCGCTGATCGAAGCGGAATTGAGAAAGGGCGAGTCGGCCTACATCAAGGCGCTGGAAGGGCGGGTCCGCGATCTCTACGTCGAAACATTGCTGACGCTCAACCAGGAACAGGTCAATGCCATTCAGGGGATGCGCCGCCTGTGGCAATCGTATGTTCTGCAAACGAGAAAATGTCACGACTTTCAAAAAACCTTCCTCCAGCCCTGCATGGATGCCAAGAAACTGCTTCTGATCGATGTGGAGGACATTACGGACGAAGCCATCGGCTCGCAGCGCGGGTATCTGATGGAGTTGGCCGGATATCTGGATTGGTGCCACGACAAGCTCGGCATCGACATCGACCCGACCCAGGGCAAAGTTTCCAAGACGGGCCACGCCTATCCCTCGCTCAATCAACCCCCGACCTATCGGGACAACCTTTCGTATCTGGAACGGACGGTGGTGTTGGCGCATACCCTGGCTCCGCCGGGTGCGCGGAAGGTGCTGATGGACTGTGCCGAGGCGGCGCGCGAAATCGATGTGCAGGAAGCGGAGTTTGTGATGTTCTCAAACGAGGTGCGTATGCTGGTCGGCCAGATCGCCTGGGTGGTTGATCCGTTGATGTGCGCCTGCACGCGCGACCATTCGGCGGACCGCGCCGCCGGCAAGGCCAGCATGCATACTTCGACCGTCAAGGGCAAAGAAACCCTGGGCGCCCGTTGCCGGTATTGGGGATGCCGCGGCAGTAGCGAAGGGGCGGGCGGGGGAGGCCCCCAAGGCCGGGGCGTACGCTATATCTGGGGCTTGAGCTACGGCGGGGGGCACACCGGACCGCTCTATTCCTTGCGGCGCAACGTCATCGGCGTGGGGCGGCGCGCGGGGGCATTCACCTCCATCTACGCCACCGACGAGTCGATCAAGCATCCCACCCAGGCCACGCAGGGTACTCTCTTCCTGCCGCCGGGTTTTGATCGTTCCGATGTACGCGGCTCTTCCTGCCGGCGTATCTTCACCCAGTTACAAAGAGAACAATACGCATCGGCCCAGAAACTTCTGGAACGGGTTGACATGGAAAAGGAATCGCCGCAGGACCGGATGCTGTTGCGGTTCTTCCGCGGTTGGCTGAACGCCCAGGTGGAATACTTCTTCGCCGGCCTGGAAGCCCACCGACCCACCGGCGATGTTTACACCTTGCGCCGTCGCATCGATGACGCCAAGACCCGGCTCGAGGGGCTTCCCGGATTCACCGCGGAAAGACTCGCCCTTTACGAGAAGGCGCTCGAAGGACCGGGCGTGCAGAAGCTGATCAAGATCGGCGAGAAATACCAGGCCGCCGTCGAGCAGGCCGGTGGGAGCAATGCCAGGCAGGCGATGGCGGATTTCGCCAAGCGCCATCCGGGTACGATCTACGCCGAGGCAGCCCGAGGTGCGTTCGACCACAAAGAACGATTCAAGCCCTTGCGCTACTTCGCGAGAATCAATCCCGACATGCAAAATTACCGCTGGCCTGAATGATCGGGCGTGGCGGGTCGTTATTGAGGCGGATGCAGTTCGCGCAGCGGTTCGTGCAGACGGTAGTAGACGACGCGCCGCGGTCGCTGCGTGTACAACACCTTCGCCAGATCCCTCGGCCAGAAGTAGCTCTTGGGCACCCTCACCACGTCGCCGGCGAAGCGGCTGAGATAATCGCTGGTATCGGTGCCGCAGCGCATCGGCGCGCTGCGGTGCGTGAAGCGGCCCAGGGGATGTTCCGGCGGGTTGCCGTTTTTCAAAATGTCCCACAAGTACTCCGCCTGGGCGGCGCTCATGGCGAACTCGAACATCTCCGTCGCCACATCCGGAACTTTGATGCGCCATTCCATGAACGTTTTGGCATCCGGGGCCTGCTCCCAGATCAGGTAGTTGTGTTTGCGGGAGAGGATTTGCGGATCGTTGTCGCCGAAGTTGCCGCCGGGATCCCAGAACAGCGTGGGCTTGCCGGGGCAGACCAGCCGCAATGCGGCGTGGTTGTCGACGAACACGCCGTACCCGATGAACACCTGGATCAGGCCGGTCTGCCCGTCGTCGTTGAGCTGGTCCATGGTGATCCGGCGGTTGGGCCAGTCGTCCCGAACGTACGGCGCCGGGGCGCATGCGGTGAGCAGGCCGAAGCCGAGCAGTATGACGGAAACGAAACGCTTCATGCGCGCAACTCCGCGCCGAGTTCCTGTTGCAGGCGGGTGACCAGTTGCTCGACCTGCCCGTCCACCTCCTCGTGGCGCAGCGTCTTTTGCGGATCGCGGAAACACAACCGCAGCGTGACAGACTTGCGGCCCTGACCCACCTGCTTGCCGCGGAACACCGTGACGAAACTGTAATCCTCCATCCGATCCGGCCCCACCGAATCCACCACCTCCGCAATGCGCGCCCACGGCACGGCTTCATCCACCACCACCGACAAATCCCGCTCGATCCCCGGAAACCGCGGCAATTCCGCGACGTCCGGTTCGCTCGGGTACCCCGCCGTAATCGCTTGGTAATCCAGCCAACCCAGCGCCACCGGTTTTTGCAGATCGAACCGTTTGATCAATGCGTCGGACGCCAGGCCGTATTCGCCCAGGGTGCGCTGGGGCTGATCCGGATCGGCCACGCGCGCCGCCGGCGAAGCCCAGGTCGGCCCGGGATCGGCGGCCGTGATTCGCAAGGCGCAACCCAATGCATCGGCCAGTTCTTCGATCGTGCCGCGCATTTGGCGCAGCGCCGCTTCGGGGTCTTCGGCGTCGCTCAGCAACGCCAGTTGCTTTTGCTCCACGTAATCGGCACCGACGCGCCAAAACGTCTTCGCCGCTTCAAACAGCTTCACCTCCGCGTTGCCCGCATCCTGGTTGAGCTTGCGGCAGTCCAGCAGACTCGGCAACACGCTCGGGCGCAGCGCCGGCTCGGCCTTTTTCTGTTCCTCGTTCATCAGGATCAGTTCCGCACCCTCGCCGCGGAACGGCTCGGCGTGGGACACCGCGAGATTCGAGAATGTGATCGTCTCGCAATACCCGTGGGCCGTGAGCACGCGATCGATCAACCGCCGCGCTTCGATCGAACGCTGCGGCGGACGGACGGTCAGGTGCATGTCCGGCTCGACGGTGATCTGCTCGTATCCGTGCAACCGGGCCACTTCCTCGATGAGATCGACCTCGCGGTGCAGGTCGAGCCGATGCGTGGGAACGGTGCAAGCGATCGCATCGCCATCGGGCTGCGGTTGCAGGCCCAGCGCTGCGAGCAACTCGACCATGCGCCCCGGTTCGATGTCGATGCCCAGCAGATCGGCGCAGCGCGAGGGACGCAGGGTGACGGTGTGCGGCGGGGCGGGTGCTGCGCCGGCGGCAATCACGCCCGTCGCCGGTTCGCCCCCGGCCAGTTCCACGATCAGTTGGGCCGCGCGCCGACTGGCGCGCTCCACGCCCAGTCGGTCCACGCCGCGCTCAAAGCGGTAGCTCGAATCGCTGCTCAGTTTCAGCGCCCGGCTGGTCGACCGGACCGACAGCGGATCAAACCGGGCGCTTTCCAGCAGCACATCGGTGGTGGCGTTGCCGACCTCGCTGTCCATGCCGCCCATCACGCCCGCCACGGCCACGGGCTTGTTCGCATCGGCGATGACGAGCATGGAATCGCGCAGTTCGTGCTTCGAGCCGTCGATGGCGGTGAACGGTTCGCCGTTCTGCGCCCGCCGGACCACGATCCGCCTCTTGGACAGCAGGTTCATGTCGAACGCGTGCAGGGGCTGGCCGAGTTCGTGCAGGACGAAATTGGTGATATCGACGATGTTGTTCACCGGGCGCAGGCCGATCGCCTCGATGCGCCGGACCAGCCAGTCGGGGCTGGGTGCGACGGTCACGCCGCGGATCACGCGCGCCGTGTAGAGCGGGCACAGGTCCTCAGCTCGATTGTCGACAGCGGTCAGTTTCTCCACCGCCTCTCCGGTTTCACTCAGTTCGATACCCGGCTCGACGAGTTGACGCCCCGTGGCGGCCGCCAGCTCCCGTGCCACACCCACGTGACTGAGCATGTCCGGGCGGTTGCTGGTGACTTCGACATCGAGCACGGTATCGCCGGCCGCCTCGTCAACGCCGTCCAGCGGGAAGCCGATGTCGGTCAACACGCGCTCGGCTTCTTCGGCGTCGGTGGGGCGGTCCAGATATTGATTGAGCCAGTCGAGACCGATCTTCATAGCGTTTTCTTTCCGTGAAGAGGGTATCTTACCGGTCCGTTTGCCGGGCCGCCAACTGCGCTTTGCGGTACACTTGGGTGCATGAGCGAGTCGCCCACCAACATCCACGGCCGCAAGGGCGGGCGCGGCATCCGCCCCTGGCTGCTGATCCCAAAGGTGTTGAGTGTTGCGGTGTACTTCGGGGCGCTGGTGACGATGCTGGCCATGGGTTTGGCCGGTCCCGAGCCACGCCACGAGATCATGTTGGCGATCCTGGAACGCGTGGCATTGCCCGCTGTCACCGCAGCGGTGTTCTTTGGGGTGGCGTTGTGGGTGATGCATTTCAAGGCGCTTTGGCGAACGCGCTGGCTGAGATTCAAATTGATTGCGCTGCTGGTTGGCTTGCCGATCTTGCATCTCTGGATTCGGTCGCTGTTGATTTCCATTGTGGAGTTCCCCGATATCGGTCGTGAACATGCCATCAGCGTCGTGATGCGCGTCGGTCTGCTGATCGTGTGGGTGGTGGGGATCATCTGGCTGGGTCGTCACAAGCCGCGGTTGGGCCAGAAGGTCAAACCCGCGCGTCAACCGCACCCGACTTAAGCCACGAGCGAAGTGAGCGCAGCGAACGAAGCCGTGGGTATCCCCCCGTGGAAAACACTTCGCATTTGCTCTACGATCCCTTCCATGAGTCAGTCCCCGGATACCACCGCCGCCGAGCCGATCATCGGTATCGACCTGGGCACCACCAACTCGCTGGTGGCGTGGTGCGATGCGACCGGTCCGCACATCGTTGAATCGCCGCAGGGCCGGGCGGTATTGCCCTCGGTGGTGCGTTTCGATCCGACCGGCGGCGCGCCGCAGGCCGTGGGCGATGAGGCCCGCCGCCACGCCGTCGAATTTCCCGAACACACGATCTTTTCGGCCAAACGATTGATGGGCCGGGGCGTCGACGCGGTGACCGGTGAATTGGCCTACCTGCCGTACCGGGTGGTCGAAGGCGAACGGAACACGGCGCGCATCGCCGTGGGAAAGCGCATCTACACGCCGCAGGAAATCAGCGCGTACATCCTGCGCGAACTGAAGCAATGGGCAAGCGCCCGCTTCGGCCGCGAGGTGCGCAAGGCGGTCATCACCGTCCCGGCCTACTTCGACGACGCCCAGCGCCAGGCGACGCGCGATGCGGGGCGCATCGCCGGGCTCGAAGTCGTGCGCATCGTCAACGAACCGACCGCCGCCGCGCTCGCCTACGATCTCGACCGTGAGCAGGACGCCACCATCGTCGTGTACGACTTCGGCGGCGGCACGTTCGACGTCTCCATCCTCAAGTTGCAGAACGGCGTGTTCCAGGTCATCTCCACCGCCGGCGATACCCACCTCGGCGGCGATGACATCGACCGTTCGCTCGTCGAACGGATCCAGTCGGAAATCCGCGCCCAATTCGGCCAGGACATCGCGTTCCCGCCGGCCACGCGCCAGGCCTTCCGCACCTTCGCCGAAGCGGCCAAGATCAAACTCTCGCAGGACGACCGCGCGGAACTGGAAATCGACCTTGGCGGCGAACGCACCTACCGGCGCACCATCACGCGCGCGGAACTGGAATCGTTGATGCGCCCGTGGATCGACAAGACGCTCGAGTCCTGCAAGCGCGCGCTGCGCGATGGGAAGCTCAAGCCCGATGCGATCGATCGCGTGGTGATGGTCGGCGGGTCGACGCGCATTCCGCTGGTGCGCCGGGTGGTGGGCGAATATTTTGAGACCGAGCCGTACACCGCGCTCGATCCGGATCGCGTGGTGGCGATGGGCGCGGCGGTGCAGGCGGCGATCCTCGCCGGGATCAACCGCGAGGCGCTGTTGCTGGATGTCATCCCGCTGTCGCTGGGAATCGAAACGCTGGGCGGCGCGGTGGCCAAACTGATCGTCCGCAATACCACCGTCCCCGCCGTGGCGAGGGAAAATTTCTCAACCTACGTGGACGGGCAGACCCACGTCGCCATCAACGTCTGCCAGGGCGAGCGCGAGTTGGTGGCCGATTGCCGTCTGATCGGCGCGTTCGAGCTGCGTAACATACCGCCCATGCCGGCGGGACTGCCGAAGATCGAGGTCACGTTCATCGTCGATGCCAACGGAATTCTCACCGTCGAGGCCGTCGAACGACGCAGCGAGAAGCGCGCGTCGATCCAGGTGATTCCCAACCACGGTCTGACGCGGCGTGAAGTCGAGCGCATGGGGTTGGAAAGTTACGAGCATGCCCTGGCCGACATGACCGCCCACCGTCTGATCGATCTGCGCAACCAGGCCAAGCTCGACATGCGCCAGATCCGAAAACAACTGGAGAAGGTCGGCGAAGCGATCGATCCCGACTACCGCGCCGAGATCGAAACGAAGATGACGGCGGTGCAGCGGTACGTCGATGCCGACGATCCCGAGCCCAACGCCTTTGCCGAAGCGCTGACGGCGATGGACCATGCGACGATAAAACTGGCCGAGTTGGCAATCGCCTCGACCCTGCGCGAAGAGAACCTCAACAACCGTCCCTGAATGCAATCGAGAAACAACTCCCTGCCCGGAAGCAGGGAGTTGCACGTATCGCCGGCTACAACTTCGGCGATGCAAGTATTTGAATGCACAAATGGAACGACTTGGTGGGTACTGCTGGAAAGAGTCAGGTGGGCTTCAGGCGGGGGACGTGCCCTGTGTTCTTGCCCTGATCGAATGCGGGACTATATCGGGGCCGGACAAGGGCGTCAACAAAAAAAGGTTAGGAATTTGCTTGTAAATCAAGCCCTAATTAAATGTTATGGCGCGCCGAAACATTATGGGTCCCTGGGTCTGCCATCAGTCTTCCATGTCCTTCCACTGCGGGAATTTGCGCTTGGGGCCGAGCGGGTCGACCGTGGCGGACCTGCCCTTGCTCGCCGCAAGCACCGCCTTGGCGAACTTCAGATCATCCGGGCGGGTGATCTTCACGTTCATTTCATCGCCGTGGACCAGGTACACCGGCTCGCCGAGCGATTCGACCAGGCCCGCATCGTCGGTGATGCCCGAGCCGTCCAGCTTCCCTTCTTCGATCTGCGCATAGGCGCGTTCGAGCAGGGCGCGTTTGAACAGCTGCGGCGTCTGCACCTGCCATAAGCCCTGCCGCGGGACGGTTTCGCTGACGCGGTGGTAATCGATCCGGATTTTCCCGGCGTCGCCGAGGATCGCATCGAGCGGATCGACTTCGTCGGCGACGGCATGCTCATCCAGCGCCGCGCGTTTGATCGTGGCGTGAATCGGTGTGGCCGGAACCACCGCATCGACCTGGCACGCCGCCTCGAAGACACGATCGATCACGTGGACGGGCGTGACGGGTCTGGCCGCATCGTGCACCGCGATGTGCGTGGCCTGATCGTTCACCGCCCGCAGCGCGTTGAGCACCGTCTCCCAGCGCTCCTTCACGCCCCCGGCGACGATCGTCACGCCGAGGAAGCCCAGTTTATCGCCCCACTTGAGCTTGAACGCATCGAGCTGATCGGGCGGCGCGGCGACAATCACCTGGCAGACCTCGTCGCGCTTGCAGAACAGTTCCACCGCGCGCACCAGCACCGCGCGGCCGGCCAGTTCCATCTCCAGTTTGCTCTTGCCTGCCCCGGCTTCGGCGAAGCGTTCGCTCCTGCCCGCCGCTGGGAGAATCACCGCGATGTGCATGGGGTCGCTCATGCCGGACAAGCTACCGTCCACCCGTCCGATCGTCCAGTGATTGGTCGAACCGGGGACGCGGGATACTTGTGAGGCGGACCGATTCAAACCACAATGGCTCCGCCCGCGATGCGAAAGCCAAAGATGACCGCACCCTACGACTACCAACAAACCGGCCGCTACTACGCCATGCTCGCGCCGGGTCTGGAGGAATCGGGCGCTGAGGAACTGGCGGAGCTGGGAGCCGATCGGATCGAGTCGGATCCGCGCGGCGCCTCGTTCGCCGCCGATCCGGCGACGCTGTGTCGCATCAATTACCGCACCCGGCTGACGTCGCGCTTGTTGGCGCCTCTGGTCACGTTTCGTTGCAACAACGATCGCGAGTTGTACGGCCGGACGCAGCGGATCGATTGGTCCGCCCTGTTCGGCCCGGAACAGACGTTCGCATTGTTCGCCAACGTCACCAATTCACGCATCACCCATTCACGCTACGCGCTGCAGGTGGTCAAGGATGCCATCGTCGACCAGTTCCGTGAAAAATTCGGCCGACGCCCCAGCGTGGATCGGGACCAGCCGTACCTCTGGCTGGGATTGCACATCAATAAGAATCGTGCGGTGATCAGTCTGGACACCGGCGGCGGCCCCCTGCACAAGCGCGGCTACCGCAGCCGGACCGTGGCGGCTCCGATGCAGGAAACGCTCGCGGCGGCGATCGTGCGCTTCAGCGGCTGGACGGGGCAACGCCCGCTTTACGATCCGATGTGCGGCTCGGGTACGCTGCTCTGCGAGGCGGTCATGCATGCGTGCCGGATTCCTGCCGGTCGTCTGCGACAGCATTGGGGCATCGAGCGTCTGCCCGATTACGATGCGTCGCTGTGGGGATCGGTGCGCCGTAAGGCCGACGGGGAGATACGGCCGCTGCCGGAGGGATTGATCGCCGGCGGCGATGTGTCCGGTGAAGCCGTGGACGCGACGGGCGTCAATCTCCGCCGGCTGGGTTTTGAAGGCCGGGTGGCGGTGCGGGTGCAGTCCTACGACCGCATTGACAAGCTGGAAAACCGCACGATTCTGGTCAATCCGCCCTACGGCATCCGTCTCCAGGACGAACAGATCGACACGCCCGCGTTCTATAAGCAGTTCGGCGATTTCCTCAAGCAGCGTTGCAACGGATCGGAAGCGCTGGTCTTCTTCGGCGACCGCCAACACCTCAAACATATCGGCCTGCGCACCTCGTTTCGCAAACCACTCCGTCAGGGCGGGCTGGATGCGCGACTGTGCAAGTTTGAATTGTATTGAAGGCCGGGACGCCGGGGCTATTTACCGAAAGACCACTTCGGCGAAGGCGTGTGCGCCTGCTTCATGATCTCCGCCATTTTGGCGACGATCTCCGGGTGTTTCTTGGCAATGTCGTTTTTCTCAGCAATGTCTTTCGACAGGTCGAAGAGCGCGATCTTCGTCTGGTTTTTCTTACCGACGTTGCGCTGGATGGCTTTCCACTTGCCCATGCGGACAGCCCGCTTGCCGCCCCGCTCGTAGAACTCCCAGTACAGGTAATCGTGCTGCTTCTGCTGTTTGGCCTGGCCGAGCAGCGTGGGGGCGTAGCTGATGCCATCGATGGTTTGGGGCGCGTCGATACCGGCCAGGTCGCACAGTGTCGGCAGCATATCCCAGTGCGCCGAGATGTGATCGGTGGTCTGGCCGGGCTTGATTCGTCCGGGCCACCAGGCGATCAGCGGCGCGCGGATGCCGCCTTCGGTGAGATTGCGTTTGAATCCGGTCAGCGGGCCGTTGGAATTGAAGAAGCGCGGATCGTGTCCGCCTTCGGTATGCGGGCCGTTGTCCGAGGTGAACATGATGACGGTGTTTTTCTCGATGCCCAGTTCTTTGAGCAGGTCGACAATACGGCCGACGTCCTGATCCATCAGCGTGACCATTCCGACAAACGCGGCGATGGGATTTTTCACCTGCGTTCTGGCGTAACGGCCGATCTTGTCTTCAAACTCCGGGAACTTCTTGCGGAACTTGGCGTGCAGGTCGGGCGGGCAGTGCATTGCCGCGTGGGGAATCGTGACCGGCACGTAACAGAAAAACGGGCGGCTCTTGTTGTCGCGGATGAACTTGAGCGTTTGCTCGGTGATCAGCGGGGCGGTGTGGGTCTTGCCGTCCAGTTTCACTTTTTCGTTGTTGTGATAAATGTGCTTGGGGTAATAGGTATGGGCGTTGCGCTGGCAGTTGTAGCCGTAGAACACATCGAAACCCATGGCGTTCGGATCGCTGACAGAACCGGGATAGCCCAGTCCCCACTTGCCGAAACAGCCGGTGGCGTACCCGGCCTTTTTCAGCAGGTGCGCCACGGTCACGGTATCGGCGGGCATGGGTTGCTGGCCGGCGGGCTTGTGCTCACGGTTGCCGCGGATGGCGCTGTGGCCCGTGTGGTAGCCGGTCATCAGCACGCAGCGCGTCGGGGCGCAGACCGTCGAGCCGGAGTAGTGATCGGTGAAGCGCATTCCCTCCGCGGCCAGTCGATCGAGGTTCGGCGTGGTGAATTTTTTCTGCCCGTAACAACTCAGATCACCGTAGCCCAAATCGTCGGCCATAATGTAGATGATGTTGGGCTTATCCTGCGCGGCATGAGTCCGAGCGCAACCCGGGCCGCTGACGAGCACGAGAAAACTGAACGCGAAGACCAACGATTTCATGCGGTGCTCCTGTTGATTTATTGTTCGGCGCCGGATTGTTTGGCGCAACGGGCTTTCCACTGGTCATACTGCGCCGCCATACGCTCGACACGCCGGGGTTCCCGCTCGGCGAGGTTGTTCGTTTCCGTGCGGTCGGTGTCCAGATGATACAGTTCCCAGGGGCCTTTGCCATGGGCCACGAGTTTCCAGCCCTCGTGGATGACGGCTCGGCCTGGGCCGTAATGGAAGAACATCGGCTCGGCGCGCCGGATCGATTTGCCCTGAAACGCCGGCAACAAGCTCACGCCCTCGACGGGCAGCACCTTGCGGCCGTTGTATTGCGCGGGATAGGTCGCCCCGGCGATTTCGCAGAGCGTCGGCATGATGTCGATGAAGTGGCCGTAGATGGTGTCGTCGATGCTGCCGGGCCTGATGCCTCCAGCGGGCCAGTGCGCGATGAGCGGCGTGTTGATGCCGCCCTGATGGCTGGTGGCCTTGTACCGGCGCAGCGGCGTGTTGCTCACGTTCGCCCAGTTGCGACCGACCGCCTCGTACCGCGTGAGCGTGCCGATTTCGCCCGTGCCGAATCGCAGATGCTCGTCGCAGGCGCCGTTGTCGGATGCGAACAGAATCAGCGTGTTGTCAAACGCTTTGTTGGCTTTGAGCCAGTCGATCAACTTGCCGATGTTCTGGTCGAGGTTGTCCACCATCGCCGCGTAGACTTGCATCCGTTTGATTTCCAAGGCGCGCCGTTCATCGGACAGCGTGTTCCAGTCCGGATAGTCCGCGGGCGGCAGGGGGTAGCGCCGATCGATCAGGCCCATCTTTTTCTGTCGCGCGTAGCGGGCCTGCCGGATCGCTTCGTATCCGACCTCGTACCGGCCCTTGTACTTGGCGATATCCCTCGGCCAGGCGTGCAGCGGATAGTGCGGCGCGGTGTAGGACAGGTAGAGCAGAAAGGGCTTGTCGTCGTTTTTCTGCTCTTCGAGAAACCGGATCGCCCATCGGGTGAAATAGTCGGTGGTGTAGAAATCCTTTTCTTCGGGCGTGTAGGGGCGAAGCGTTTTCTCATCGAAACACCAGAACCGTGGGCGTTTTCTGGCGGGCTTGCCTTCGCCGTCGCGCTGGTTGCCGGGATTGAAGAAATTGCAGCAGCCGTCGCGCAGTCCGTAGTAGTGATCGAAGCCGCGGTCGTACAGGTTTTCCTGGCAGTGGTGTTTGCCCACGGCGTAGGTGTGGTACCCGGCCGGCCGCAACGTCTCGCCGAGCGTGACGCAATTTTTCATCGCTTTGAAACTGTCTGCCATGCCGGTCTGCTGCGCGTAGAGTCCGCTGAGTAAGCAGGCGCGCGAGGGAAAACACTTGGCCGTGTTATGAAAGCCCAGAAAGCGCATTCCGCCCTGGGCCAGCGCGTCGAGGTTCGGCGTGTCGATCTCTCCGCCGTAGCAACCCAGGTCCGACCAGCCCATGTCGTCGACGAGTATGACGATGATGTTGGGCCGCTCATCGGGCGCGGCTTGGGTCGGTGCGGTCGGCATGCAGCCGAGGAACAGCAGGGCGATGATGGGCCACGGGTGCAACAGTATGGCAGGGCTCCCAGTCGGGTTGCGTATGTATCGATTCGTGATAAAGACGCCGAACACAGCGCTAATCTTACATCACCGTACGCGGCGAATCCTACGCGAAAAGGCAATACGGGAGCTATCCGGAGGCGGTTCTACAGCCGTGCGCCCGAAGCCGGCGAACACGGTTTGGGGTACGAGCGAATCGAACCTCTGGATGCGAAATTCAGGTGCCTCAGCCGGAACTCACGATGTAGATCGTGTACACCGCCGTGCCGACGGGAAAGATACGGATCTTGCCGCCGGCTCTTTCGCCATCGTCCATGGTCTGGTCGACCTCCGTCCAGACGTCGAGGGTTCCGGCGTCGGATTGCAGGACGATGTAGTTTTTCTGTGAGCCCCACAGTTTGGCGTTGTAGAGTCCCCAGTAGGTGCCGTCGACCGGCTCCCACAACTTCTGCCAACTGCCCTGGGTGAAATGGCTTTCCAGTCGCTCGGGCATGTCGGGCCCGGATTTCGCCGGCAGCAGTCCCTCTTCACTGATCTCCACTTCAAACGCCGAAGTCACCGAGCGCAGGTTGGTGCACATCGCCGCAACGCGCGTGCGCGTTTGCTCGGTGCGGTACATCGGGATCACCATCGCGGCGAGAATGGCGATTACGGTTACGGTAACCATGATGTCCACGAGTGTGAAGCCGCGGCTGTGTCGTGTGATGCTCATCCGATAAACGCTCTGTGTGCGAAAGGTTCGTCACTCATATCGACCGCCTCGGGGGCGAAGTTGAGCGTTGAGGGCGGCGGATGTGTCCCCAGGCCGGGTCCCATAACAGCCCGTCCACCATCCCGTGGATCGCAGGCCCCCTGGCCTGCTGTTCAATAGAAAAACGCTGCTCCCGTCGTTTACCACTTGCGTCGCTTCACGAGTAGCACGCCGAATTCAAGAACCATCATCGGGGACGGCTCGGGGACCACCTCGAAAAGGATAAGGTTCAGGAACCGTAATGGAGGATTCAGCCGCCGACCGCTGTGAAAAGGTTCCTGGCGCCCGGCTGCGACCGCACCTGCGTCGGCCGCATGTTCCGACTGGCCAGTCTCGCGCCCGACATCATCGAGGGAATTCTGCAAGGCGACGAGCCCGCAGGCCTCAGCTTGGAGAAGCTGCGGAGGAACCTGCCGTTGCGATGGGATGAGCAGCGGAAGTGCTGGCCGTGAACGTCACCAATCACCCGGCGGCGACAAGAGATTGTCCATTTGAAAACGCCCGACTTCGCCGCTCGGGTGCATTGGATTGTTATCCATCGATTTGTGCTGGTGATCGCCGGAAACCAGTTTAGTCTTCAGCGGCCGCTGGATTCTCGCCTCGTGTGGACATTCTTAAGGCAACCTTCCAGCTGCCGTCCTCTTGGCGTCGCACGATGAGCAGGCTGACCCCAGAGTCCCTAATCGGTTTGGCATCGACACCGGGTTTTGGCGTGGCAATGTTTGCATAGGTGCTCCAGAGGTACCCTAAGTCTCCGGAGACTTCCGTTTTACCCTCGTCGACCTCGGTCGTCCACGTGTAGTCCTCCGGGTTCAAGCCTATCACTTCCGCCATCGATGCCATACCACCGCCTTCTTCTTCAGTCTTCTCGGCTGCAAAGACGTGTTGGTACAGTTCCCGGATTGCGTTCTTGCCAACAATTGGCTCCTCTAACGACATGATCACGACAGCGTCATCCGCGTAGCAAGAGAGAAGGAGTTCTGGGTCACCCTTGGCCCACGCGGCAGCGTATTCCTCTGCGAACTGCTTGACGGCAGCGACGTCTTCCGTGTTTTCAGTTTTCATAGGTTCCTCCGTCGAGCCGCCATCGGGAGCGCATCCGGAAAGCGTCAGAACTACGATTGCTGTGATAGTACTGACGCGTTTTTGCATGATGGATAACGGATGGCATGAGGGGCGAGTGTAACGAGTCCCTTCGATGCCGATGTTCGATTTCATATTCGGATATCAGTCTACAATTTCTATAAGCATCTGAGCTACTTCAT
>JANQHK010000066.1 GCA_028282685.1 Phycisphaeraceae bacterium | reverse complement strand
CCATCTCCAGCCCGATGTACCCGCCGCCGACCACCAGCAGCGTTTCGGGGACTTCCGGCAACTCCAGCGCTTCGTCGCTGGTCCACAGCAGGCCGCTGTCGTAGGGAAAGTTCGGCAGGCGTGTCGGCGAAGAGCCGGTGGCGATGATGGCGTGGTCGAAGGTGATGGTTTTTTCGCCGCCGTCGTCATCGGTGACTTGCAGGGTGTTGGCGTCCGTGAAAGCGCCGCGGCCGCGCACAAAGTTCACCTTTCGCATTTTGCTCAGCGAGCCGAGCCCGCCGGTGAGTTTACCGACCACGCGATCGCGCCACAGTCGGACCTGGTCGAGATTAATCGTGGGCTCGTCGTAGTGCACACCCATGGCGGCGGCGTCGTTGGCTTCGTGCAGCAACTTGGCCAGGTGGAGCAGCGTCTTGGAGGGGATGCAGCCCTGGTAGAGACACACCCCGCCGGGATTGATCCGTTGATCGACCAGTGTGACCTGCAAGCCCAGGTCGGCCGCGAGAAAAGCTGCGGGATAGCCGCCGGGTCCGCCGCCGAGTACCAGGAGTTGTGTATGTGTCGTTGCGCTCAAGTCTGTATTCCTTGCGAGGTTAACTGGTTAACCGGTTGATTGATTAACTGGATTTTCTG
Source organism: Phycisphaeraceae bacterium (assembly GCA_028282685.1). Lineage (GTDB taxonomy): Bacteria > Planctomycetota > Phycisphaerae > Phycisphaerales > Zrk34 > JANQHK01. Next base: position 1,448 of record JANQHK010000066.1, on the reverse strand, counting down.
TCCACGCATTTGCGAAGGTATCGGATATAACCATTGATCAGTTTGATGACTGTTTCCGTGTCTTTTCTAAGATCATCCAGATGCTCCGGCTTGAAGTATCCTTCATCTTCACAGCAATTCATCTGGTCCAGCAATTCGTTGACGCTGCCTCGGCTGCGATAGAGGTAGCTGACATTGTGTTTCCATCCGCGACTACCGTGTCCTTCGGCAATGCAACTGGTCACCGACAAAGCTGCTCGACGCATTTGCGAAACCAGTATGTATTTCTCTTCATCCGGAAGCTTTCTCGTTAAAGCATAGATGCGCTTCCGTAATTTGCGAGCTTCCTGGTAGACCTCCAAGTCCGAAAAGCCAACGCTCATGGTGTCCCCCCAATTAACCAATTAACCAGTTAACCAATAAACCACCTCATTGCATGGCGATGAGCAGCGGTTGTTCGATCGCATCCACGATGAAGCGCAGGAAGCGGGCGCCGTCGGCCCCGTCCACCAGGCGGTGATCGAAGCTCAGACTCAACGGCATCATCGGCGCTTCAATCAGTTCGCCGTTGACGACCTTCGGTCTCCCGGCGGCGCGGCCGAGGCCGAGGATCGCCACTTCCGGATGGTTGAGGATCGGCGTGAAGTGTTTGATGCCGATGCCGCCGAGGTTGGTGATCGTGAACGTGCCGCCGGCCATCTCCTCCAGCGTCAGCTTTCCGCCCCGGGCCTTGGCGGCCAGTTCACTGATCTCCACCGACACCTCGGTGACGTTCTTCTTGTCGGCATCGGGCACGACGGGCACGACCAGTCCGCGCGGCGTGTCGGCTGCGACGCCGATGTGGATGTACTTTTTCGTGATCACTTCCTGGCGCTGCATGTCGATCGAACTGTTGAGCACGGGGAATTGTTTCAGCGCCGCGGCGACAATTTTGACCATCAGCGCGGTGACGGTCAGTTTGCCCCCGGCTTTTTCAACCGTGCGCTTGTACTGCTGGCGGAAGGTTTCCAGCGCGGTGACGTCGGCTTCATCGTGCAGGGTGACGTGCGGGGCCGACCAGCCGATCGACAGGTGACTGGCGGCCTTCTTGCGCAGGTTGCTCATGGGCTGGCGTTCGATCGGGCCGTATTTGGCGAAGTCGGGCATGGGACTGGGGCCGGGCGTCGCCGGGCCGGAGGCCGATCCGCCGAAAGTGCGCGCGTGGCGCTTGACGTCATCGGTGCTGATGCGTCCGCCGGGTCCCGAGCCCTCGACCTCGGCGATGTTGACGCCGATCTCGCGGGCAAACTGCCGAACGGAAGGCGCGGCGGCGACGGAGGCGCGTCCCGCGCTCGGCGGCGGGGACACTGGCGCGGCGGGCGGTGCGGGCGGCGACGGGGCCGATTGCTCAGTGGATGTGGGCTCGGCAGGTTCGGTAGGCGCTTCCTGCGCCTTGGGCGGTGCTGCCTCCTCGGTGGTTTGCGGTGTCT
>JANQHK010000123.1 GCA_028282685.1 Phycisphaeraceae bacterium | reverse complement strand
TATAAGACATATTTATTCTCCAGGATATGGCATGTGAGCTTGCCTACTTGTATCTGCTTTCATCAACAGGCATTGCAGAAATTCTACCAAAATGCATGTCATAATAAGCATCCTTACGGCATTTTAGTTTGACTGGAGCATCTTCTCCACCTGCATACATCCACGAGGCTTGTTTATTTTTTGCATTTTCAAATGCCTGCCTTATAGACCACTGAAATCCTCTGTGATTACTGCCGGTCGCAAACATTTGCTCAATAAAATTTGATACGAATTCGGCAGCACTTGGACCTCCGATTGCTTTATCGAAACAAATAACACACTTGCTTCCTGCATCAAGAAATACCTGCGCTAATTTGCAACTCTTGCACCCGGCAATAACAACTATTCCAGGTGCAGTACGTGTGCCTTTATTCTGCAGTGCATCCCTGATCGCGTCACTTGAAATTGGCTCATTTGGAGTCAGATAATCATGCTCAGACAAAACATTATCATTTGCATGCCCAATATATACCCACATATCAGACCCATCCATCTCCGCTAGATGGTTAAGTATTTCACTCTCTTCAGCGCCACAATTCATATCAACTTCGTCACGAAAGAACCCGCTATTTTCCGCAGTTTCCATAGCATCACCCATGGGATAGTGAAAAGGCCACCCAAAGTTTTGATCGATTTGGAAAGTGCTTAGCCCCAGCTGATCGACATAACGAGTAGGACCACTTCTCACATATTGATACAAATTCATCCCATCGGCATATTGCCTGATCGGATCACGCTGGATAAAGCCGCCTCCAGCAGCAGGTCCTGCAGATCCGACTCTTGACGCTGCGCCCATACGACCGGCTGAGACCAACGCGGTACCGTTTGGATCGCGTTGCATGAATCGGCCCATTCCGGTGTGGTACATCGCTTGAGCGGAAGATGCGGCAACAGTAAGCAGAATGAGTACGGCAACGATGGAGAGTGTTCTGCACTTCATGGCTGTGTCCCTGATGGTTGATAAGGGTGATTGGGATCGACTGGTGGGTGGGATGTTAAGCTGGCGGGTTGGAATGGCAAGCCGCCAATAAGCGTGTCAATATGTGGGAATCCTGGAATCGTGTCATCAGGCACCTTAAAATGCGAAGCTTGCATCGCTATATTGACGTCAGCGTTCTTGATTGGATGCCCCTTGAGCCAATTATCCTGATTTTGATAATAATTGACCCATAGCGATGTATTCTTCGGTTTAACCAGCCCAACCTAAGCCCGTTTCTTTCACTTAACTCGGCAAACGACTCGGGAAGGGATCACAAGCCATCGCTCTCAGATACTCCGTCCTTGAATAAATCAGAATAGATGGACACCGGTTGTCCATTCTCGTCTTCAAGCCAGAGCGATGATAACCACCAGAACATCCGGTCTTCTGCCAACATTTCTTTATGAATGGATTGTCTGTAAGGCGAGTTGAACAACTTATTGCACAGCCAGCCCAGGGCTGGCAAAGATGTGTCTGTCACTTTGTTATAAGTTCCCAACTGTATTTCTTGCCAACTCAAATTTTCATAAGTCCTGACAATCACTTGATCATCTTGCTGAATAACGAGAAGCGACGAAGCAATCAAGAGTGTATTAACACCACTATAGCAGGTTCTGATCATGTTTTCGTCAGTCCCCTCGGGATAGTTCCAATCCCAAAGCAAGTCTTTAATTTTCTTCATGGGGGCACGCAAATCCAAGTCTCTCCCGTAGTAGATAATAGAGGTGCCGCCACAAGGCCCTGATTGAGGACTTGGTGATGACGTATGTACGGGAACGAGTGCAATGATTTGTAATCTTCGATCCCAGCGTTGAGGATTCGAAGACAATGGTTCTTGGTTGCGCATGTCTACCAGCGCGATTGCAACAATTGGTCTGTCCCTGTCCAGGTCTGGGTGTGAACGGACAGTGGTTAATATATTCCTGATCGATGTCTCTGCTTTAACGAAAATTGGAATGTCACTGTATTGAATTAGGGGCTTTCGATTCTTCGGGACGCCAGCGTGCCATGTGTTCTTGGGCAGGAGCGACTTGGCAGTGGATTCATGCGGAGCATCCATGTCGTTGCAGCCGGATGCAACGATTAACCAGCAGAGTACGATCCATATGGCCTTATGCGGTCTCATGTTTATTTACATCCTATATGGGGAACTTCAGACTTCTTCGATCCGTTAATTTTCTATGGGAACATTGGGTGGCTTTCTAATACGGCCTTCGATTTCTTCATCACTCAAGCCACCCGGCGTCTGTCTATGTTACTACTCTTGTTAAGTTTTAAGTATAGGCCTAGTTTCAATCTTGCTCCAGGATTGGGGTTGCTTTCTGGTTGTTCATTATCAGGATAATATCCCTGTGAACCTGGCAATCCGCTACCAGGTCTACATTCACCAGAACCATGATGGCGATAGTCCGTACACTGCCGTGCAGATTCAACATGGGCCACTCCGCCAGTGGACCCGCTTATTTATTTCCAAGAAGCCAGCCACAATTGCCCCGACGACGTACCGAGAGCCACTTCGTGATCTGAAAGGATGTGCAATGCGGAGACTTCCAGACCCGGGGGGCATTTCGCCTCTGCGATCACCCGTCGGGTATTTCGAGACCATACACACAATTCCGTCCCGGACGACGTCACCACGATCTGCGTATTGGCCCGGGAGTATGCGGGCGGACCGGTCATGGCCGTGGACCGATAGACCTGAGAGGTCGGCGGAGAAGTCAGTTGATATACCGCAAGAACGCCATCCTCCAGGTCACCCAGCAATTCGGTAGTCGAAATCAGCGAGGGATGCGAGCCGTAGATCAAGGGAATGGTTTTCGGGGAAGCATTGCTTCCATCCCATCGCACCGCCTGATGCTTCTCGTCATCGAGTACCGTGACATCATCCGGGCCGACACCAATCGCTACCTGATCAGACCGCAAACCGGGTTTTCTCAGTTGGGTAGAATGATTGAGTTTTCGATCCCAGATATAGATACAGTCGGTCCACGTTCCAAATGCCGCATAACGTTTGTCATCCGATACATTCATTGAGATCGGATGGTGGCTCCATTGCTTGCCATACTTGCCGTACTTTCTAAACGGCTTTACTGAGGCGTCGAGCATAATCACGGGAAAAAACAGTTCGTCATTGGTCATCGATTGCTGATGCAATCCCACCGCGATCCGATTCTTTTCCACTTCCACAATTCCCATCACCCCAAAACCCATGGGTGTTTTCTCGTCCGCACTCCACAAGACAGGTGGACTGCCATCAAAACGGTACCGCATGATTGAATCACCGGGAACGGCGCAATACAGATTCCGGCGTGTCCCGGAAATCACGACTATCGGCCTGTCTTCGCGATCTCGAGACGGGAAGACATCGTCCCATACCGATCCGTCCGAGAGCAGACGAAACGACACCTCGCCCGGCTTCAATTCCGTCTCAAGCGAGGATTTCTTCGGGGCCTGTTTGCAGGTAATGCCAGTCAACACCATGACCATGCCAAGAAGAATGATCAGCCCGGACTGGTAATTCATATGTGGGGTCCCATTACTCAATTTTCACGCTTCCTTTCATGTTGTTTGTCTGAATGACCGGCCTTTTATTGTGAGGCTTAACCGCTTTCACATAAGCACCTTCTTCAATGGTTACCTTATAGCTGGTCTCATACTCATCGCCGTCAGAGTTCAAGCCAAATATCCGGGCATTAAAATTGCCTTTAATTTCATAAGTTCCATCATCCCCTCTTCTCAGATTTTGACCCGCCTCATCGATGTAAGTGACAATGAACGTTTCATCACCACTTCTTTTCGTATTTGCCATTCTTTCTTGTATTCTATTTTTCTTTCCCGTCAATTTACTAATCAATTTGCTGTCCTTGTAATACAACATTGTCGTGCCTGATTCGTCTTGATAGAACTTGCATCGCCCCCAGAGCTCTCTCGTGTTTTCCGCCTTGACTGTAAATACGGATGTGATTTTGAATCCCAACTTCCAAGCGGCTTTAGCTTTACTGGGCGTATAGACTATCCACTTGTTTAATGCCTTTGGCTCTGCTGTAACTTCAAGTGACAATATTTCGCACCGTAATTCACATGTTGGGTTAATTGAATCGCTGCCGGTTGTTGTGCTCAAACCATACGGATCATGCGTCCCGTGCATGATGTGGTAGCCGGCGTAGGTGTTCAAGCCATCGGGGTAGCCGAGGGGATCGCGCATGGCGTGGGCGGGTGTCGCAGCCGAGGCAATCAGAATGATGAAGGCAATGCGTGTCAGAATGGGTGCGTGCGACATGTGGGATGCTCCAAGTTTCATGCTAGTTCATGCATGGCTTGTTACGGGTATGCCGGGCTGGGCGGTGGTGCCGTTGGGCCAGTATAAGTCGGTGGCCTAGCGTGTCTCGGTTGCCTTGGCCAAGTCGGTTGGGTGGGATGACTCGGCATGACTGGAGCAACGCTTGGTGGAGTCATCCTTTGCTGCATGAACTGTTGCTGGCCGGCTTGGATGATTCTTTGTTCCGCGGCCATGCGTTGGGCGACCAGCGGCGAAATACCTTGATAGTTGCGCCCATCGATCACTTGATTGCGGGAGACTGTGGCAAGGTGATTCGACGTGCCGATACCTCGGCGGCGACAGGCCTCGGCAAGGCGGCGGTTCATGCCTTGATTGTTCAAGGCGTCCTGAGTAAGCACAATAAGGAACTTCGCCTTCGGATTGTGCGGAGCATATCGGCGGGAATGCTTGAAAGCGTGCAGCGCCTCGGCGAAACGTTCATTTTCCAGCAGCACATGTCCACGGATCGCCAGGAACACCGCCAATTCTTCCGCAGCCGTCAGCGGCTTGAGATACCAGCCCAAGGCCATTTCCTCATCACGGATCACCGGATAGGGCGATTGGCGATAGTAGGAATCGGGATGGCAGACGAGCATCGGATTGGTGCCTTCGATGTTGAAGCGTTCTCGGTAGATGGGTTTGGATTCATTGGCGCCCGTCTCGGCGGTGCCGTCCCAACGGGCGAGGATATGGTTTTTGGCCAGCATCAATGAGACGGGGTAACCCAACCGCCGCCCAACCGCCACGTACATCACCGGCATGGAGGCGCAGTTGCCTCCGGCTTTGCCCTGCATCATGCCGAGGATGAGCGGATACAGAGCATTATTGTAGTTCACATCCTTGCCGTCTTTCTGATAATGGACGCCAAATTCAGTTTGCAGGGCGGACAGCACGGCCAACATAAGGAAGCGGGCCTGGGAGTTATCGAAATCGTGAGGCCGACGGAAGAACTCGGGCAGCTTGTTACTGGTGAACGTGACGATCCGCCGCGCCCAGGCATCAAGACGAGCCAGTAGAGCTTCGATGTCCATGTCCTCGGCGCCGGGTAAATCCGTAGCACAGAGCAGATTCATCCGAGCGATATCCACCTTACCCAAATCTTCCACCGGCAGGGCCAGAAGTTCATCCAGCGTTTTCGGCTCTACGGCAAAAGACGTCTGCAGCGGCACGCCACCGGTGGTCAGTTGGGGAACCTGTTTCGGTGAAGTTGCAGAGACACTCGGTTGTTTGGGCTGACGATTTTCTTCTTGATGATCTTCCGGCCAGACCGAGAAGGTAATCAGTGTGGCAATCACAGCCACAATGCCAAATTGAAGGAGCAATTTGGACCTGCCGGACCTAACGACAGGGGACGCGTTGGGCGAACGCATAGCGCTGGTTGAACTGTGATGGTTTTTTCCAGACGTCCCCACGGTGTCCTCCGGCGGGAATAGTCAAACACGATTCTCATCGTGGGGAACCGGATTGTCAAGAAAAATCTTCTCACTTCAGACGGACCTTCGGGGGAACTGCTGAGGCACCCGTTGTCGTTGAGTGGTTAATCAGAATGACGACCCTTTGCTGACGAACTATGGCTCGATATATCCTTTGAACCGAGCATTTCATCGTGCCGGGAAGCCCGGCTGGATTGCTCGGCGGCAGTAAGGCGTTATGTGAGACGGAGTTGCAGCGGCCGCTTTTCACCCCCTGTTCTCATGAAAAATTCACGGAAAATCCGGTTTTTATGGTTGACAATTTTCCAGCACATGCTATTTATATAGGTCGAGGGAGCGATAGGGAAGAAGAAGAGTGAGATAGCACTTCCCAGAGTAGTTGCTTCCCTTCGCGTATAAGTGAATATCGGTGTGAGAAGAGAGGCGAGTATGTCTATTTTCGGATTCGTGGTGGCATACGGAGGTCAGAGATATCTTCGCTTGTCAGAATCCGAATCACACGGAGATACACCGCTGATGCACCGCTAGCCGGCAGCCCGTGCTGTCTCGGTGACCGCGTGAGAGCTACCCAGATTTCTCTCTCTCTACACCAGCCGCCCGCGTTGCATCTTTACGATACAACGCGGGTTTTTACATGAACTTACGGCCAGATTCGATCCTGCCCTGTTCAGCGGTGAACACACTGAAAAAAACACATTTTCTTATTGACACGTCCCTGCCCCGGGGGTATTCTACTTGAGTAACCGGTTCAACGCATCCGGCTGGTGTGTTCGAGCCCTAAAATCTAGTCACGTGTAGCCTTAGCCGAATACGGTGGCTTGGCTGGCCACCGTCGGGATTTGAGAGCTGTTTGCTGGATGGTAGAGAGCTGAGAGAGCAATAACGGCTGAGGCGAGAGAGAGAACGCTTAACGCGCTCTCTCTCCTTTTTTAAACACCAAGACCGGTCCACAAGGGCCGGCTTATTTTTTTGTCCATTCCCCGGTATCGACCAATCTTCAATCGAACGGCAAGTGTAAAACGAGCGGCGCGTTCTGCCCGGTTGACCATTGATGGCGGGCCTGCTCGAGTTTCGCCAACCAGTCAGTCAAGTTCACGCCCATATACTCCGGGCCGGCCTGTGTTCCGATCGACTCATCCACACCCCTCAGCCGCCGCACCGCCCTTTCCAACAGACGCCCGGCTCCCCGGGGTTGACGCAGGTGCTGCTTGAGCAGAGCTGCGGAAACGAGAATCAAACCCTGGAGAAAATCCCGCTGGGTCGGATCGCCGCTGCGCTTCCATAAATCTTCCCATGCCTCGTGGGCCTCCCACCAATAAGCCAAGTTGAACAGGTCCACGCCATAGAGGTAGGGCTCGCATTGCCGCCAGTCGGCGGGCGCGGGGATGGGCGTCTGCAGAACGTCCTCGCCGCGCTCGGCCATGTATCCCTCGCGCACCGGGTGGGGGCGTGCTTTGCCGGTCAGGTAACGGTATGGCGGTAAGGAACGCCGGGTGTACCGAGCCGGTCGCTCGGCGAAGGGAATCGGATCCGTATCGGTGGGCATGCAGACATGGTACCCGCTCAGGGCCGCGCGATGAACCGGCGATAGTTGTCCGCCAGAAGTAACGCCGCATCGCGCTGCAATTCCGTCGGGTCGATCGTCCACCCCGTCGCCGCCAGATCGGCGTACTTATCGATCAGCACCTTCGCGATGATCTGCCGGCTGTGCGACCACTTGTAAATCAACTGATCCAACACCCGCGCATCGGAATGTTGCGGCACGTAACTCAGACCCAGCAGTTCCGTGCGGAACCGAGTCATCTGTTCGATGATCGACGGGTTGTTCAGAAACCACCAGCAACCAAACAACATCAGGTTTCCGAACTTCCGCGCTGCGACGGCCAACTCGTGTTGATTCTGGTGCGCCAGCATGGTCACCAGAAAGCGATTGCCGGGAAAATCGCGGCAGATAGCGCATACGCTGTCGACATCGGCCGCACCGCCCATGTCGCCGGCCAGTTGCAGGCGGGGGTTCACCGCCCGCCGCGCGCCGATCATCATGGCAAACGCCAGTCCGCGCTCGCCCAGTTCCGGCAGCACCGCCTGGCGCAGGATCGCGCTGCCCGTGGCCCAATCGCCCTGCTCGGTATAACGAAACTCCGGAGGCAGACTCACCGCGGCATACACCGGATTCATCCGCTCGATCCAGTCCCCGAGAAACCGCCGCACGTGCGCAACGGTTTTCTCATTCACCTGTTCGCAGACGTCGTAGCCCCAGCCGGCCAGCTTCGCCGCGGCGCCGAGCCAGTCGCACAGCAGCGGATCAAAACGCAGGACGGCGTCGAATCGCTCATCGTCCCCGAGGGTCGCATCGGCCAGCCAACGGCTGCGTTCGTTGTCGTCGAACACATCGTTGGTCATGGTAATTTTGGTGACCCCGGACAATTCCATCACGCGGTCGATGTAGCTGTCGGGATTCTGCTCGGCAAACCAGCGTCGGTATCCGGCCAGATCGCGCGCCGCCACATCGAGCCCGAGCTTTTCCAACGTGGTCAGCACGCCGCGGCAGGCCTCGCTGATCGGCGAACGCTCAATGAACAATTCATGCCAGATCAATTCGGCCTGGGCGGACTTGTCCATCGCGAAGAACTGCTCCGGCGTGACCCGGGCCGGGTCCACCACGCGGAACAGCTCGGCGACGAGATAGTGGTAGGTCAGCAGTTCATCCAGCCCCCAGAGCATCAGCCCCTTGGGATCGCTCGCCCCTGCCGACCCCGCTTTGGGCGTTCCGAAGCTCGGCGGATAGAGGTGGGTGTGCATATCGACCACCGGCTGCCGGTGCACCACGTGCGCAATTTGCTCGTGAAGGGATGAACTCATGGCGCGTGAAACCTTGTAGACGTTGAAATAATCCGCTCGAATAGCGCAGAATGATACCAGCAATGCCTGATGTATTCCAGTCTGAGCAAGGGTATTTCCCCCTTGCTATTGAACTTCGCCGCTCTCACATTCACGGCCGAGCATGGCCGAACTCATTTCAAATCAGCCGGCCTTTGCCCACGTTCAATCCACTGTTCATCCTTGAGGAATCCGTATCGTTCGGGCTTGTAGGGGCCGACCATATCCACCGCGGTGCCGTCGGCTGGAATCCGCTCAGCCAACCCGACACACCAGTAGGCGGCATTCACGATGAGTCGACGCAGCGGTCCATTTTCCAGGTCCGTCGCCGCACCCATTGTCGTGGTGAATACCTTGCCCGGCTTGCCGTCCGGCAGTTGATAGCTCTTCGTCCAGGCGACCGGCATCATCGGGTTGTTCTTTCTGCCTTCGACCGGAGGTGCATCCGGCGTCATCCCGGCTAAAACCTCTCCCAACACCAGCGGTTTGCTGTCACCGGGCAAGGGAAGTCGAACGCGGTACACATCGCTGTCGCACCAGATTTCCCCGTCGCCGATGCCGCGCAGGATCGGGTGGCCCGTCACGCCGGGTGGGAATCGCCCGCGCGTCCCTTCCGATTTGTGCCGGCCGTGGTGGGCGATCCATTTTTCCCCGAGCACCAGACGACCGAAACCCTCGTGCCACGTTTTCATCTCGCCGCGGTAACTGCCGCCGTAATGCGACCACTTCTGCCCGGCAGGCACGCGGAACGCATGCGTGGAGGTCCGCATCCCGATCACCGGCTTGCCCGCCTTGAGATACCGATCCATGTGCTCCATCTGCTCGTCCGGCAGATTACGGAATCGCAGGAACACGATCGCCAGGTCGGCTTCATCCAGCGCTTGCAGGCCGGGGATGTTCGTCTGCACGTTGGGCTGAATGATCCCGCTCCGCGGGTCGATGGCAAAGAGCACCGTGCAATGAAAACCGTGATGCTCGGAAAGAATCCGCGCCAACATCGGCAGCGCCTGCTCGGAACGGTATTCCTCATCGCCGCTGATGAGCACGATCCGCTTGCCCGCGCCGGGACCGGCTTTGCCCGGGTAGACCAAGGCGTGTTCGCCTTGTCTTGCGGCACAACCGCTGGCCAGCACCAAAACCGTTATCAACATGATCCGCAGCATGGCAATCACCTTTATACAGGAATGGACCGGGACGCATTGTATCGGCACACATCCCGACCGCGCAACCGACCGGCACCGATGCGCCCGATGAAGCGGTCCCACACATCAACCGCCCTGCCGTCCTTGTGGCTGGTGCGCTCGGCCGATTCGTACACCAACCCCGCACACCGCCGACATGAGAATCCTGATATTTGGGGCGCCACACTTTGACCCGCAGGGCAAAGTGTGCTTTGCCGATCGCGCTGACCCGATGTTCGCACATTTCGCGGCTTCGTCGAAACCGTGTGATGCCCACCTCCCGCCATCTGCGCCATCCACCGCGGCACCGTTACGTGCGGCATCGGCCAATAGAGTTTGAACGCCATCGCCCCGCAGCACGGGCAACACCATTGCCATTGTCCACCCTGCGCGCCGATCGCCCGACGCACGCGCACCAGCGATTGCGACCAGGCCTCGGGGATGGCATCGACGAGCATCCGGCGCACCGCGCCCCACGGCATCGACCAGACCTCCCCACCGGGATCGACTTCCCCGCGCGTCGTCACCCAGCAGACGTTCCAGCGCGGCCGACGGCGGGGGTAGACCGGATCACGATCGATCGCGACGATGCCGCGCTTCTCCCACCGGCGAATCGTGTTGATCCCCACACCGAAGCGTTCGGCCGCGGATGCAATCGATAGGCCCGGCGGATCAATGCGGATCGGCCGACACATCGCCCGCGCTTCGACACCGTCCAGGTCGATCACCTCGCCGAAAAGGTTCCTGGCGCCTTTTTCGGAATCCACCGGCCTCCCCGGAATCCATCTTCGGTCCCCCGCGCGGATCGCCGGCGCCCAACTGCGCAGCGCCTCGCGCCCCCTGCCGCCCCGGGAGCAACGATTGCCGGATCGCTTGCTCCATGCCTCCAGTATCGCCCGGTCCAGATCGTCCATATCACAGCCCTCCATAAAGGGCTGCGGCGACACCTCCATGCGCACCAGCGCGACAAACCACCGGCGTGACACCGTTTAAACCGGTGGACCACCATGACCCGACGTGCGCACCATATAGCCGGTTCAGAATGAACCGGCGTTTCGGATACCGGTTGTACGACGCGGTATTGCCATACCGGTTTAACAATGAGGTACGGTCATACCGGTTTTTTCAAAACCGGCTATATTGGGTTCATGGCCAATACGCTGGGGACACACATCATTTTGACCACGTTCGGAAGTTGGCTGCACGGCGATCCGCGCGGTTCATGGAAAGACGGCTGTTTAATCGGAGCGGACCCGTTTCTTGAAACACATACTCGTAAACGGATGAACGACGAGGCCGTCGTTTTATCCCATGCCGAGTGCGTTCTGGTGGGCATCGCATTCGGCCGAATCATCAAGCAACATGAATATCGTGCTTTTGCTGCGACCATCCAAGACACACATGCCCACCTGGTGATGGCGCCGACAACCGACGAAATCGCCCTGGTGTATCGCCGATTGAAGAAATCATCGGCGGACGCGGTGATGCGCGTCCGTCGAAATATGTGCCGGGCCACACCTCGGTCATTATGGACCGAGGGAAGGTTTCCGGTTTATCTGTTTGACGAATCGCATTTACAAAACGCAATCGAGTACGTGCGCGGCCACAATCGCCGTACCGGCCAACCCGCCGATCCCCATCCATGGATCGATCCCATATAGCCGGTTCAGAATGAACCGGATTTCCGGTTCCCGGTTTTCAACGCGGCATGGTCATACCGGTTTTTTCAAAACCGGTTGTATGTGCGCATGAAAAAACCCCGGCGTGTGCCGGGGTGGGGTCATCAATTTCCGATTGGTGATTTTGATTTCTGGATTCCCGCCTGCGCGGGAATGACGGACTGAAAACCAAGTCCTCATGTCCGGCAAAGCCAGACCTACTGAAGTCCCAGGACTCAAGCCATTCATCACCCAAGGCCCTGAGCCCCAGGCCCTTGGCCCTGTGATTTACCAGCTGTCGCGATCGCGGCCACGTCCGCCGCCGCCGCCACGTCCGCCGCCGTAACCGCCGCGTCCGCCGCCGCCACCGCCGCGGTCGGGCTTGGGCCGGGCTTCGTTGACGGTGAGAGTGCGTCCGCCGACTTCCTGTCCGTTGAGCGCCTCGATGGCGGCGTTCCCGCCGTTGGAGTCGGCCATGGTGACGAAGCCGAACCCGCGGGGCCGGCCGGTTTGGCGATCGTTGACCAGAATGGCTTCCTGCACCTCGCCGTGCTCGGCGAACATGTCGTGCAGTTCCTGCTCGGTGATCTGATAGCTGAGGTTTCCTACATAGAGCTTCATGGAAACGGGTCTCCGAAAGGTGAGGCACACGAGGCGGTGGTTTGAACAGACCCGCAGGTGGGCGACTCACGGTGAGTGATGCGGTCCGCACGACGATCGGGCGGACGTGAAAAAGGCCTCCGCCACCGGTGGGAGGCGGAGGCCGAAAAGTCGGCGATACCTACTTTCCCGCAGGAGCAGTATCATCGGCGATCCGGGCTTAACGGCCGTGTTCGGGATGGGAACGGGTGTTTCCCCGGACCTATGGTCACCGACAAGGAACGGGCACGCGGGATGCGGGCCCGGTCGATATCGAGGTGAGACAAAGGATGGATTGTCGCGTGTTGCATCGCCGCACGGCTTGCGTGCGGTGGTCCGCGCCGAGGTAGGGCGCGGCGTGATGCGATACTCAACGTTTTTTTGATGCGAAGGTTGGTGGTGTGAGTTGTGCACATCGACCGAGGGTCGATGGGATCAAACGTTCGACCGTTAGTACCGCTGACCTGAGGGCATTTCGGCCCTTACAGCTACGGCCTATCAACCCGGTAGTCTTCCGGGGGTCTGATATGCATGCCTGATCTCGAGGGGGGCTTCCCGCTTAGATGCCTTCAGCGGTTATCCCTGCCACACTTAGCTACCCAGCGGTGGTCCGGGCGGACCAACTGGCGCACCAGGGGTGTGTCCAACCTAATCCTCTCGTACTAGGGTTAACTCCTCTCAAGCATGCTGCGCCCACGGCAGATAGGGACCGACCTGGCTCACGCCGGTCTGAACCCAGCTCGCGTACCACTTTAATCGGCGAACAGCCGAACCCTTGGGACCGCC
>JANQHK010000119.1 GCA_028282685.1 Phycisphaeraceae bacterium | reverse complement strand
GAACTCGTCTGTGTCGCAACGAGTACGCGTCGGGCCCTACCACATCTATGCGGGGGGCCCTATCACAACCGTACGGCAGTTTTGTAACCGGCGTGAATTGTCGTGGCCACGACGCGTCTTTGGGGCGAAGCCAAATTTGGCGGATATCGGAACACACAAGACCAGTCTGATTCGGGTGAGCTGCGGGACCGTATAACGATTCCTTCAAGTAGATTTGCTCTGCAGAGGAGCAAGCCTGTTTTCTACAAGTCATGGATTAGGAAAACTATTGCCCCGGCTTGGAGCCGGGGCAAACGATTTGGAGGGCAATTTCTGAATTGTTACTTATTCTTTGCTCTGCGGATTGATTCTCCTAAAGCCCATTCTTTGGTGTAGGCTCGTGCACTGGCGGTTCTGCCGTCATTCAGCGTGCAGGTAGCCTCATAGCCGTCGTCAAAGAACAGCTCCTTCTCTTCGACCTGGATGGCTGCGACTTTCGGTGTGTCGCTGGACTTACCCATTCTTGGACCTCCTGTTGATTAGCGATTACGCCATACATAAGCAAATACAAACATAGAACGGCCAAAGTTAGGCAACTTTTAATTGTAAAATATGCAAACGGCATAGTAGTTTAAACCTATTGGCGTCTGGCTTTGTGGTAAGATTCGGGCAATTAAGTCTCTGTCACTGAGCCTTTGGAACGAACGCGTGTCGGCTGGCTGTGCTGGCCTGGCCCGCGATGTCGTTCGCTCGGGGGCACACGCCGCGTGGGCGGGGCAGGGTTGTAGTTGCCGCCCCGCATCAACTCCGGTATTCAGCCTGATCATCCTCCCCAACACGATCAGCCCGGCAACATGTCCCAGCTTATTCTTGCCGTTCACAATGGAATCCATGATGCGGTCGCCGCGGTCCTCATCGACTACGAGCTGAAGGCGGCGATTCAGCTCGAACGCCTGAGTCGAATCAAGAGCGACGGCGGCTATCCCGATCTATGCATCGACGAGACGCTCGCCATGGTCGGCGCGACGCGGCGCGACGTCGATGTGTTCGCCGCCAGCCGCTCCGACTATCCGGTGCAGTATTTCCGCAATTTCCGCGGCTGGCGCTGGCTGCGCGAGCAGTATCGCACCCATGTCGAAGGCAAGAAGGATCGCTTCATTCCGCGCGAGACGGTGCGTGCCAACACGCCGAATGTCGAAGATTTTTTCGACATCGCCGCGCTGCGGCGCGACCAGGGGCTGCGCGATGATGCCGTCGTCTATTTCTACAACCATCATCTCGCGCACGCGCTGCCGACTTTGTTCTACACCGAGTGGGACGATGCCTTGCTTGTCACCTCCGACGGCGGTGGCGACACGGTCAATCACAGCCAGCGCCATTTCGCCAACGGAAAGATCAAGACGATCTATGGCGGCGACGAGTGCCTGACAACGCCGTACCAGATCGACAGCCTCGGACAGGCCTACGCCGCGGCAACGCGCGCGCTCGGGTTCCGCATGAACCGGCACGAAGGCAAGCTCACCGGCCTGTCGGCGCTGGGAGGGCCGATCTTTGCGGACCGGATCGGCAAGCATTTTCGCGTCACGGAGACGGGGCGGGTGCAGAGCGATTTCCGCCGCAACCGCGAGATTTTCGATCTGCTGGACGAGATCGCCAAGGAAGGCCGGCGCGAGGACGTCGCCGGCTCGATCCAGAAAGTGCTGGAAGACACCATGCTCTCTTCGGTGCGCCGACTGCTCGAACTGCACCCTGCGCGCCATCTCGGCGTTGCCGGCGGCATCT
>JANQHK010000100.1 GCA_028282685.1 Phycisphaeraceae bacterium | reverse complement strand
GGGCGCACCTCCAGCGGTTTCATGATCATCTCGCCCGACCATGTCAACCTGACCTGCTCCGTCGTCTCCGCTGCGGCGGGTGGGGACGATGTTGTCGCGGATACCCGGGGCGTGCGCGAGCGGCCCGCCGGGTATCCGCGTCAACATCGTCCCCACCCGCCGCAGCGGAGACGACGGAGCAGGTCAGGTTGACATGGTCGGGCGAGATGATCATGAAACCGCTGGAGGTGCGCCCGGATACGTTGGCCGACGCGCGCGATGTCATGCTGCGGTTCACCGGCAAGCCGGTGATTGCGCGGGACGGCAAGCGGCAGACGATGACCTGCGCGGCGATGGGCTACAACGAAGCAAGCCAACGGCTGCACGCCGACTCGGCCCCGGGCTACCCGGTGCGGATCACGGCCGAAGCGATGGGCGATGTCACCGCGACGGCGCTGCGACTGGATTTGTTCAGACAGCGCGGTGAGTTGAAAGGCCCGGGCAGTCTGCTCGCCGATTCCGATTCGGATGCCGCCGGTGCACGGCCGGGATTCGGCGTCCGCTGGACGGACCGCATGACCCTGGCCTACACCGTAAAAGACGGCACGGCGCACATCGATGAAGCGGTGTTCTACGATGACGTGCAGATCGATGACGCGGAGTTCAAGTTCAACGCCAAGCGACTGGCCGCACGTTTTGCCCACCACGCCAGGCACCGGACGCAACTGGCATCCATCGACGCGGCGGGGAACGTGCGCGTGGAGGCCGAGCGCGGCTCCATCGCCGCCGACCGATTGCAACTGGCCACCCAACCCGACGCCGACGGTCGTCTGTGTCCGCACATCATGCAGGCCGCCGGACACGTGGCGTTGTCCGCACCGGCCCAGAGCATCCGTGCCGGGAAACTGCGGGTCACCCTGGCCGATCAGCCCGTTAAAAAGGAAACGGCCGGCGCGCAAACGAAGGCCGACGTCGATCGTCTCAAATTCGACAGCCGCGTGCGGCATATCTGGGCCGAGGATGAGATCGAACTGACGCTGGACGCCGGCAAGACGAAGATCACCGCCGACACGCTCGACGCCGATGCGGACAAGCGCACGGCCGCGCTGGTCGGTTCGCCGGTCACCCTGCGGCGCGGCGATTCGCAGTTGAAGGTGCTCGCGCTGAACGTGGAAGAGGACGGGCGCGTGGCGCGGGGGCGCGGCGGCGGCGAGTTTCATTACGTTGAGAACGATGCGCCCCGGGGCCAGGACCGACGCGTGGACGTGAGTTGGTCCGATGCAATGATCTACGCCGATGCGCTCAACCGCATCACGGTCGCCGGGGATGTCAAAGCCGAATCCAGCGACAAGCCCACCGAGCAGAACCGTCTGACGGCCGACCAATTGACGTTGGAACTGGTTGATGAAAAGGCCGCGGAGCAACTGGCCGGCGCGGCCGACCGGAACGACCCAGCGTCTGTCATTCCCAGCCACCGCGTGCTGAAGCAACTGGTGGCCGAGGGCGACGCTGTGCTGTTGGCCACGCGCTACCGGGACCGGACGCGCAAGCACGTGGTGACGCGGCTGCGACTGAACGGACCGATCCTCCGGTTTAACAACGTCACCGAGCAGGCGTCGATCAAGGGTCCGGGTAAACTGCTCGTCGAGGATTACCGTCCCGTCGATCCGAGCCGCACAAAAAACGCGGTGAATCTCTCCGGGCGCGGCGCGACGCTGTTTACGTGGTCCGGCGGGATGGACATGAGCGGCGCCGACAAGTCGTTCAACCTCCACCGCGGCGTTCGCATGACCCACCGGCCCGCCGACAAGAAGCAAGGCCTGATTGAATTGCAATGCGGCAAACTCCACGTCGCCATGTCGGGCCTGAGCGGGATGCGCGCCGTGCGCATGACCGAGAATGAACAGATCGACATCGACGCCTTCACCGCCGAGCAGGCCGTGCAACTGCGCGATCCGCAGCGGTTGATTTCCGCTCACCGGTTGCGCTACACCGCCGAGGACCGCGCGGTGCGTCTGACGGCCCTGCCCGGTCGCGAGGTGGAGATCGTGCAGGTCGATCAGCCCAAACCGTTCAAGGCCCGCTCGATCCTCTGGCATCTGGAAAAGGACCGCGTTGAAGTCCTGCGCGCAGGGTATTAGTCAATTGTCCGTTCGTTTCCGTCTTGGCGGACATTGCGCGCCTACGATGCGCACGTGACTTTTCCGCCCCTACCGAAAGCCGATGCCATGACGACGATGCTTCTATGCATTGCGGTGCTGTTTTGTGTTGCGCTGCGGGTTGCCTGTTCAAACGATTCCGCCGAGTCGTCTGACGACCGGGCAGAACACGGCAGCGCACTGGCACACACCAACCGGTTGGCCCAATCGACCAGCCCCTACCTGTTGCAGCACAAACACAATCCCGTGGACTGGCACGAATGGGGCGAAGCCGCATTGCAGAAAGCGGTGAGCGAAGACAAGCCGATCTTTTTGAGCGTCGGCTATTCCACCTGCCACTGGTGCCACGTGATGGCGCACGAATCGTTCGAGGACGAACAGGTGGCGGCCCTGCTGAACGAACATTTCGTTCCGATCAAGGTCGACCGCGAACAGCGACCGGACATCGACAGCCAGTACATGCTGGCTACGCAACTGGTGACCGGGCGCGGGGGCTGGCCCAACAGCGTCTGGCTCACGCCGGACGGTCGGCCCTGGTTCGCCGGGACCTACTTTCCCAAGCACGATCAATACGGCCGGCCCGGTTTCATATCGGTGCTCACGCACCTGGCCGACGCCTGGGCGAAGCAGCGCCCCGATATCGAGCAACAGGCCGACCGGCTTTCCGATGCGATTCGCCGGCACTCGGCGGTACCGATTGACGAGCGCATCCGCGCCATTCGCAGCGATATCTTGCATCGCGCCGTCGACGCGGCCGTGCGGAACTACGATCCCCAGCACGGTGGATTCGGCGCCGCCCCGAAGTTTCCGCCGCATGCGGTGTTGCGTCTGATGGGCCGGCATCTACTCCGTGCGGAGGAGCCGGACGTGCGATTGCAGAACGCCTTCACCCACACGCTCGACGCCATGGCGATGGGCGGGATGGTCGATCACGTCGGCTTCGGCTTCCACCGCTACTCCACCGATGCGCATTGGTTGCTGCCGCACTTCGAAAAAATGCTCTACGACAACGCGCAGCTTCTGCGCGCCTACACCGACGGCCACCGCCTGACCGGGCACACCGGTTACCGGCGCATCGCCGGGCAGATCGTGCAATGGCTGGAGCACGCCATGAGCGATCCGGGCGGCGGGTTCTATGCCGCCATCGACGCCGACAGCGAAGGGGAAGAAGGCAAGTTCTATGTCTGGCATTGGGATGAAATCGCGAAGCTGCTCGGTGATGAAGATGCCGAACTTTACGGTCGCATCTACAACATCCTGCCCGAGGGCAACTTCACCGACGAAGCGACCGGCCACAAGACCGGCGCCAACATCCCGCACCTGACCCGGCCGATCACCGCCTGGGCGAAGGAACTGAAAACCGAACCCGATGCGCTGCGCGCCCGGCTCGACGCCATGCGCATCAAACTGCTCGAAGCGCGCGACCGGCGCATTCATCCCCACCTCGACGACAAGGTATTGACCGGCTGGAACGGCCTGGCGATTGGCGCCCTGGCTTACGCCGGGCAGCATCTCAACGAACCGACCTACATCCAACGGGCGGAGCGCTGTGCCACGTTCCTGCTCAAGCACCTGACCGACGAGCAAGGTCGACTGCTGCGCACCTGGCGCGCCGGCCAAGCCGATGCGGACGTTTACCTCGATGATTATGCATACCTGCTGGAAGGGTTGATCGAACTGCACGCGGTCACCGACGCACCGCGCTGGCTGAATGCGGCACAGCAACTGGCCGATGCGATGATCGAACGTTTTGCTGACGATCAAGCCGGCGGATTCTTTTTCACCGCCGACGGCGCCGACCATCTGCTGGGCCGATCGAAAAATCCACTGGGCGGCGGGAACGTCCCCTCGCCGAACGGCGTGGCGGCCGGCGCCCTGCTCCGCCTGGCCGAAGTGACCGGGAATGATCGCTACGCCGATGCGGGCCGACAAACGCTGATCGCCTTCGCGGCGCCGCTGGTGATCAGCCCCGAAGAAAACGGCGCATTGGTCCTGGCGGCGGACGAGCATTTTCGTCAGAGCGGCGCGGAGAATCTGCCCGTCGCCGAGACCTCGCCCGTGTCCGCCACACTGACTGCCGATGTGGAGCACGCCACGCCCGGGCAGCCCTTCCATCTCCACATCCAGCTCGACATCGCCGACGGCTATCACCTTTACGCAGCGAACGATGAGGATCAGATCCGTGCCATCCGTGTCGAGCCGCAATTGGTTTCGGGAGCGACCTTCGGCGAGGTGGCCTATCCGCAACCGAGCGAGCCGGCCGACCCGGTGCTCGGCAAGACGCTGAAGGCGTACACCGGCAGCATACGGATCACCGTGCCGGTCATGGTGGAGGACGATGCCGAAGGGGATTTGCCGCTTTCGCTGAAGATCACCTGGCAGGCGTGCGACGCCGAACGCTGTCTGTTGCCGCAGGAACAGGAACTGGAAATGACACTGCCCGTCCGCCGCTGACCGGTGTATCCTGTGCGGCATGTTCACCAAGCTCGTCTTTCTCACCGACACCCACCTCGGACCCGGCGAAGGCCCGGAGATGCGCGGCGACCTGGCCGAACTGCTTGTCATGCAGGCCTCGCAACTGATCAACGCGCGCATCAAGCCCGATGCGGTGATCTTCGGCGGCGACATGATCGACGATCCGACCGACCCGGCCGCCCCCGAGTTATACGCCCGCATGAAGCGGATTTTCGATGCGCTCAAACCGCCCGTGCTCTACCTGCCGGGCAATCACGACATCGCCCCCGGTGCGTTTTATGAAATTTTCCCGCGTCCCGAATCGATCACCACCGTGCGCAATGCGAAAGTGATCTGCTGCATCGATGACGAAGCACCGGATTACAACGCCACGCGCCGTGAAGAAGACATCGCATTGATCGGCGAAGCGCGGCAAAACCACGACGGACCGATCGTCATCGCCCAGCACGTGCCGGGCTTTCCAACGGACCTGGTCGACTGCCCGTACAACCTGACCAACGCCGATGGCGTGGTTGAGCAATTGGAGCGCCATCGCGCGTCGCTGGTTCTCAGCGGTCACTACCACGCCGGTTTCGATGCCGAGAAGAACGGCGTGCGCTACCTCAGTTGCCCCGCCCTCTGCCGCGCCCCGTTCTCGTTTGGCGAAGTCGCCATCGAGGGCGATGCGATCAACGCGGTGCAGCACACGTTGATTGATATCGTGTAGGGCGCCATTGGTCGGGAGCGAAGCGACAGGCCAATGCATTCGTGTCATTGCGCCACACCAGTCTGCCCTCGGCCGACCGGTGGTGCTCCGTGCCCCCGGCACCCCGGTGCCCCGGTACCCCGTACCCGGCGCCCGCAACCCGATATCGCTTTGTCACACCCGGCCAATACCGATACACTGCGCGGCTGTGTTTTCGCTTTGCTTGCCGAGCAAGGAGTTGCCGATGCGTTGGAGTCGATCGCTGATCCCGACCCTGCGTCAGGTGCCGACCGATGCGGTGGCGCCTTCGCACCAGATGATGCTGCGTGCGGGCCTGATCCAGCAGGTGGCCGCGGGTTCGTACACGTACCTGCCGCTGGGCTGGCGCGTGCTCCACAAGGTCTGGCGCATCATCCGCCAGGAAATGGACCGCGCCGGGGCGATCGAATGCTTCGGCCCGACGCTGCACCCGATCGAGTGGTGGGAGATGACCGGCCGCCGCCAGGCCTACGGGGACAATCTCTTCGTCGTGCGCGACCGCCACGGCCGCGAGCAGGCGCTCGGCCCCACGCACGAAGAAGTCTTCACCATGATGGTCAAGGCGTACGTGCAGTCCTACCGCCAACTGCCGATCAACCTCTACCACATCCAGACCAAGTTCCGCGATGAATACCGCCCGCGGTTCGGCGTGCTGCGCAGCCGCGAGTTTCAGATGAAGGATGCCTATTCCTTCCACCTGACGCTCGACTGTCTCGACAAGACCTACCGCGACATGTACGACGCTTATTGCCGCATCTTCACGCGCTGCGGGCTGGGTTACCGCGTGGTGGAAGCGGAGAGCGGGCCGATCGGCGGCGATGCGTCGCACGAGTTCATGGTCCCCTGCGAGACCGGCGAAGACACCATCCTCTCCGACGATGCCACCGGTTACGCAGCCAACATGGAAAAATGCGAGACCGGCCCCCGCCCCATCGCGCTCGAAGGCGAACCGCTCGGTGACATGACCGACATCGAAACGCCCGATTGCGCGGCGATTGCCGATTTGTGTGCGAGCTGGAAGAAGCTGGCCGGAAGCAAACTCAAACCGAGCAATGCCGTCAAGAGCGTGCTGTTCCAGGTCGACATCACCGCCGGGGACAAAACCGACTGCGCCTACTGGCAGGCCATGGTGCGCGGCGATCACGAAATCAACGCCAACAAACTCGCCCGCATCATCGAGGCCAAACACAAAACCGGGCAATGGACCGAGGCCGAGATCCGGTTCGACCTGATGCCCGAGGACGAGGTAAAACAACTCGGCATTCCCATCGGGTACATCGGTCCGGACCTCAAGTTCGATTGCCCGCACAAACAGTTCACCGATCGGCTGCATCTGGTTGCCGATTACGATCTGCTGCACCGCGGCTTCTGGGTGACCGGGGCGAACAAGCCCGGCTGGCACAAGAAGTGCTTCGACTGGTGGCGCGATTTCGTGTTGCGCGCGTTTCCGCAGAGCGGTGAGGACCGCAACCAGACCGTCGAGGCGGCGGTGGAGGCCGGGGCGTTTACCGTGGCCGATATCCGCAACGCGCAGGCCGGCGACCCCTCGCCCAGGGAAGGCGGCGCCACGCTGACCGAGTACAAGGGCCTGGAGGTCGGCCACATCTTCAAGCTTGGCACCAAGTACTCGCAGGCGATGGACTGTGCCGTGCTCGATGAGACCGGCCAGAGTGTTTACCCGATCATGGGCTGCTACGGCATCGGCGTGAACCGCATCATCGCCGCGGCCATCGAATCCCCCGGCGGGCGCGACGATGCGGGCGTCATCTGGCCCATGGCCATCGCGCCGTATCACGCGATCATCACGCCCATCAAATACGAGGCCGGCTCGGAAGTCGCCGCCGCCACCGATAAGCTCTACGAGCAACTGACGGACATGGGCATCGAGGTGTTGCTGGACGACCGCGACGAACGGCCGGGCGTCAAATTCAAGGACGCCGACCTGATCGGCATTCCGCTGCGCCTGGTGATCGGCGACAAGGGCCTGGCCAACGGCGAGATCGAGTTCAAACCGCGCAATGCGGAACAAGCGGAGATGATCCCGCTCGACACCGCCGCCCAGCGCGTGAAGCAGTTTGTGGAAGAGAAGTTGGGTTAGCCGCATGGTCACTGAAGTGACCACGCCGGGCAGGTTCATACCTCAAGACTCAGGTCTCAAGACTCAAGACTCAGGCCTCAAGACTCACGGCTTTTGGGTATCAAAACGCATACTGCCAGCCAATGGTGAGCAGCCAGTCGGTTTCCAGTTGCGGACCGTCGAGGCGCTGGTAGACGGGCAGGCCGAATTCCACGCCGATGCGGTGCCCTTTCAGCCAGCCGGACCGACCGTAGAGGTTGACGCCGAACAGCGCGTCGAGGCGTTGGCCGCCGCGGCGGTCGGGGTCGGCGGTGGGAACCATCATCGGGCTCAGATCGTCATCGCGGCCGTCGATATCGCCCCACCACTGCCCGTGCAGGCGGAACGAGGTGCTCAGCCAATCGGTCCATTCGCGGGCGCCCCAGACGGTCAGCGAAACGCGGTTGCCCAGGGTGTAGCCCTCGCTGTTGCGGCCCATGCGAACGGTTCCCGAGGCCTGCGCGCCCCAGGACCAGCGGTCGGCTTGCCCCAGGTAAGTCAGGCCGGGCAGCAAATCGAACGTCCCCGAACCCAACTGCATCGGGTAAGGCAATTTGATATCGGAGCCGGCGGGCGTGTCATCGCGTTCGTCGATCGAACCGGTGGGAAAACTCAGGCCGAGGTTCAGATGCAATTGCTGGCGCTTCCATCGTTGCAGGACGTACATGCCACCGAGCGCAACATCGCCGAGCCCTTCGGAGGTGGTCGTGAAATGCGCTCCTCCCATGGTGCGATGGTCCATGCTCAGTTTCAGATAGGGAATCATCGCCATGAGCGTCAGATCGTCGGTCGGTGCGTACATCACACCGAGCATGTGCATTTCCATCGTCATCGATAACGGAGCGACCATGAAGCCCTCGGCGTACACATCGGCGGCGCTGATGCGATCGTCGCCGCTGCGGTTGCCGTCCATTTCCATCCGCATGTAGCGATACGAAACCATCCACTCCCCGGCGTGATGGGTGTGATCGCCCATGACGCCCATCGGGGCATGGCCATCGGGGCGATGCGAGGACCAGGAGGCGCCGGCCATCTGTCGGCCGTGCATCAGCGCGGCCTTCGTATCCGGATCGGCGGCCAGAACAACCGGACATCCAAATCCCGTCAGAGTCACAAGAAATCCGAGTGCGGCCATAAGGCGATGGAGTAAACACATACTTACTGCCTTTACAGAATGCGATTGACCACGATCGGGAAATCAACCATGCGCCATGCACAGACACACCGATCAAGGCATGGTAGGCATGGTCACTGAAGTGAACACGCCGGGCAGGTTCATACCTCAAGACTCAGGACTCAGGCCTCTTACGACTCCATCACTTCCCTGGTCTTGGTGTCGATCAGCTCGTCGATGGTTTTTTCGTGGCCCTTGGTGAGTTTGTCGATCTCGTCCTTGGCATCGTGGGCCTGGTCTTCGGAGATGTGGGCGTCTTTTTCCTTGACGGCCTGGTCGATGTGTTTGTTGGCGTCGCGGCGGGCATTGCGCACGGCGACCTTCGCCTGCTCACCCATCTTCTTGATCGACTGCGTGAGTTGCGTGCGGCGCTCGGTGCTCAGCGGCGGGATGTTCAGGCGCACCTGCTTGGCTTCCACCAGCGGATTCAATCCCAGGCCCGCGCCCTGGATCGCCTTGCCGATCGCCTGGCAGGCCGAAACGTCGTACGGCTTGATGAGCAATTGCGTCGGCTCGGGCACGGTGACCTGCGCCAATTGGCGAAGGTCCGTCATCGAGCCGTAGTAATCCACCTTCACGTATTCGACCAGCGCCGGACTGGCTCGCCCGGTGCGCACGCCCTTCAATTCGTTGCGCAGGTAATCCACGGCCTTGTCCATGTGCTCGCGGCCTTCTTTACGGATGCTGTTCAGATCCGTCGCCATGATTGAATCTCCATCTGGTGCCACGCCGATGCATTACGGCGTGATCAGCGTACCCATCGTCCGGCCCTGGACGACCGCGGCGATGTTGCCCGATTCCTTGAGGTTGAACACGATCACCGGAATCTTGCGGTCCATGCAGAGACTGAACGCCGTCATGTCCATGATTTTCAGGCCCTTCTCGATCGCCTGCGCGAAAGTCAACTCCTCGAAGCGCGTGGCGTCGGAGTGGGCCAGGGGATCCTTGTCGTACACGCCGTCGACCTTCGTGGCCTTGAGCAGCACCTCGGCGCCGATCTCCGTGGCGCGCAGG
>JANQHK010000072.1 GCA_028282685.1 Phycisphaeraceae bacterium | reverse complement strand
CGACTCCGACTTCAACGCGATCACGACATCGCTCATCGGCAGCAGCGCTTTTCCCGGACAGGCATGGACCGACGGCATGACGGCCTGGTCGATGCGGCTGGACGACGAGGCCGATCCCAGACAGGCCAACATGGTTCAGTACACCATGACCGTGGATTACGACAGCCACAGTGAATCCTGCAACAGCGTGGCCACGCTGCGCACTGAATAAGGAAAATCACCGTGAAGAACCTTTCATCCCATCCGACGCACCGCCGCCGCCAAAAGACATCGCGGCGCGGGGTTGCGTTGCTGTTTGTGATTCTCGCCGTGGCCGTGGCGGTGATCCTCGGCTTGACGTTCCTGCTTTCCCAAAGCGTGTTCATGGGCATTTCACGCAACGTGCATGATCACGCCGTCGCGCGCACGCTCGCCGAGTCCGCCATTGTCAACGCCGTGGCGCAAATCCAGGCCGAAGAGGACTGGCGCAGCACCGTGGCCGAGGGATTGTGGTCCAAGAACACCAATTACCTGGGCGGGCAGGCGGCGGTGTACGGCTACGACGGCGAAGACACCAACAACGACGGCATCATCGAGGGCGATGGCAGTCTGGCCGACAACACCGGCGACCCGGTCACCCTGCGCGCGATCGGCTACTTCGGCGAGGCCAGCCACACCGTGACGGTGGTGCTGCTGTCTTCCTCCGGAGAAGCGCCCGATTTCGAGATCGACGGCGGAACCGTGGTCTCCAGGGAGCCCGTGCAGGCCCAGGTGGTCAGCGTGGGCGCAGCGATCAGCAGCGGCAGCACGGACCTGCCCGTCACGTTGCGCATCACGATCGACGGAAACGTCTTTGAGCCGTTCGGCGCCTTTGACGATCCGATCAACGCCAACCTGAACGACCGCAGTGACCAACCCGATTTCAAGTTGCCGGACATTTATCCCGAGGACGCTGAGATTTCGGTCGAGGCGCGCTCGTGGCAAAAGAAGAGATGGTGGTACAGCGGAAGCAAATCCAAACACTGGCGGAGCTACATGACGGTCGATTCAAGCGATAACACGCCCCAGGTCAAGGTGCTGCGCAACGGCGACAGCGTGCCGGAAATCTCCGGTTACGGGGGGCAGGCCTCGGTCGCCGATTTTGTCTCCGATTACATCAATGCCGAGACCGGGCTGGTGCAAATCGCCGATCACCAGGCGATCTTCCTGTTTGAATTGGGTACGACCCGGCTGACCAGCTCCGCGGCGGATTTTCAGGACCTGGTCATGCTGCTCAACCTCGGCAAGCCCGGCGAGACGTTCGACGAAGGCGGCGGCGGCGGTGAGGGCCCCGGCGCCGGCAGCTCCGGCTTCACCGTCCGCTGGAAGTAAGCCGCGCGATACGCGACCAAAACGATAAAGGCCCGCCGTAGCGCGGGCCTTGTTTCATTCCAACATCGTGGCCGGACAGATCCGACGAATCAGGTCGCTGTTGACACTACTGTGAATACAGTATATACTGTGTTTTCAGTAGAAGGAGTCGGCCTTGTCAAATCAAAGCAACCAACCGTCAGAATTAGAGTTACAGATTCTCGGGGTGATCTGGGATCGCGGTCCAAGTACGGCCCGTGACGTGCTCGAAGCCATGCCGGATGGCAAGCGGCGGGCGTACACCTCGATTCTTTCGGTGATGCAGGTGATGGAACGGAAAGGCCTGCTCGGCCGGGAGGCCGACCGTCAGGGCCGGGCCATTGTCTTCCGTGCCACGATGCAACGCGAACAGGTCACGGGCCCTCTGCTGAAAGGATTGCTGTCTCGCGTGTTCGGCGGGAGACCGACGATGGCGATCCAACACCTGCTCGATGAAGCGGACGTGAGCGAAGCCGATCTGGCAGAAATCCAGCGACTGCTCGATGAACGAAAGGAGCGGTCATGATCCAGTTTCTGCAAAGCGATTTGGTACACACCTTCGTTCAGGTGTTGCTGCACACGCTGTGGCAGGCGGTCGCCATCGCACTGGTCGTCGTGCTGATGCTGCGTTGGCTGCCAACCGCCAAAGCCAACCTGCGCTACCTGATCGCACTGGCGGCGTTGGGTGCGGTGGTGGGAGCGGCGTTGGTCACGGGCGGCGTACTGACCTACGAACCTGCGGCGTCGAACACCGCGCATGCCCCGACCGCGGACACACTCAAACCCAGCTATACCCACGCCACACCGCCGGATGAACGGGCATCGACGTCGGATCAGATTGCATGGGGGGACAAAGCCTTTGCCACGGAACCGGCCGCGGAACAAACGGTCTGGGGTTTTATTTTGCCACGCGCCTGGGGTTGTTATCTGGCTTGGGGATGGACGATCGGCGTGGGAGTGATGCTGGTGCGGCTGTTGTTGTCCGTGGCGGTGCTGTATGGGGGCCCGTCTCGTCGGGGAAGCGAGACGGATCCTCGGTTCATGGTGCAGGTCGAGCAATTACGCAGACAGATGCGTATTCGTCAGCGTGTGCGTCTGGTGCAAAGCGCTGCGGTGCGAACGCCGGCGGTGTTTGGAGTGATTTGGCCGGTGTTGCTGGTGCCGGCCGCGATGCTCAATGACATGAGTCCGGAGCAGTTGCGGATTATTCTGGCGCACGAACTGGCACACATCCGCCGTCACGATTACCTGGTGAATCTGTTGCAGTTGCTTCTGGAAGCGGCATTGTTCTTTAATCCGGCGGTTTGGTGGATCAGCAGACAGGTGCGCATTGAGCGCGAAGCATGCTGCGATGCGTCGGTGGTGAATGTGACCGGTCGGTCGGTCGATGTGGCGCAGACGCTGGTGGATGTAGCGCGGCAATTGCGGGGCAGCGGCGCGGCGATTGCCCCGGCGTTTGCCGAGGGGGGGGGGCGTAACACCTTCGTCGAACGTGTACGGCGATTGGTCGAACCGGGCCGACCGGCTCGCATGCGTCTGCCGTGGTACAGTCTGTGCGGCGTGATGGTGGCGTGTTTGTTGGCGGTGACGATGTTGCTACAAGGCACGGAGACGATGGTGCATGCGGCAACCACCTGGCTTTCACCGCGGGAACACATGGAAAGACTGGTCGAGATTGAGCAGACCTACCGAGCCCATGAAAAAACGGATCGCAACTCACAGGAGCGCGTCACGCTCAGCGGTATGGTGCGCGCCGCGGACGGCTTACAGATACCCCAAACCATGTACTTTACCGTCCATGCACATAGCCACCGTCACACCACCTCCACGAGCTTTACGGTCAATGACGGGCAATTCAAAATCACCAGTCCACCGGGTCGGATACGCATCGTTGGCCGGCATGAGAATTATGCTCCGCAAGTCACCGCGCCGCGCCTGATGAAGCCCGGCGAAACCCTTGAGAACATTGAAATCGTGTTGGAGCGTGGGTTCGTCTCGCGGTTTCGGTTGCGGGATAGTCATGGAGACCCGGTCATCGGCGCCCAGGTAAAGGGTAGTTGGTGGGTGGAATCGGGCAGTTATCAGGGATTCACCTGCACCACGGACGAGAACGGCATCGGCGCCATTGAGCACGGCGCGGATATGGAACTTCGACTGGAGGCGCGCGTGTCCGGCCACGAGTATGACCAATACAAATACCGCCCCACTGCCAGGGATGTGCCGACGTGGCAATTGACCGCAGCCAAGCCGACGAGCGGACGCATTGTGGAAGCGGAGACGGGCAAACCGATCGTCGGGGCGGAATTGCTGCTTGTCTCACGGAACGGCTCTTTCAACTATACACAACCGCCGCGCGATTACGGGTCGGACCGCCGGGTGCTGACACGGACGGATGCGAAGGGGCGATTCATCCTGGATACGCTGCGTGCGGATTGTCAGTACACGCTTTGCGCCCGCGCTGAAAATCGCGAGTGGCAGATGGTGTATGATATCCGCGCCGGTCAAAGCGATCATGAGATTCGGCTCGGGCCGGCGCTGGTGGTGACCGGCCGGGTGATCGGCGACCTGAGCCAACTGGGCAAGCGTCACGGCAAGCCGGCGTTCTATTTCCGCAATCCGATTCAGACAAACAAGAGCTCCACATATTCCACAGGATTCTGGTCGGAAGTGGAAGTGCGCGACGGCGTGGGATATTTCCAGCTTCAGCCGCTGATCGCCGGACCGGTGCGTGTGCATCTGGGGGGGCGCGAACACACGCTGCGCGTGAGTGAGCCGGTGGGCGATTGGGTGATTGACCTGCGCCCCGAAGCGGAGGGTGGACCGAAGGCGAAACCGAAGATGCGCGACGTGGTGGTGCGGTTGAACAAGCCGGCGGACTGGCCGGAACCGACGGGCAATCTCAAGGTGACGGCGGTCTCGCCGAACCGCGCGTTTCGCCACAAGTATTCCGAGCCGGAGTTTGAGGACGGAGCGGCGCGGTTCCAGGCCTATGTCGGCGGCAAGGTGAGCATCGGGCCGGGCAAAACGGTCGGTTACTGGTTCAAGCGGCCAAGCCCCATCACCGTCCCCGATGAAGCAGGCCCGATGGAAATCACCATCGACGCAATTCCCGCAGGCATGATTTACGGACGCGTGTTGGGCACGGATGGCCAACCGAATTCACATGCCAATAATGTGTATCTGCACATGGTCGAACGTTCCCCGCGGATGCCACAGGGATTCCTCGATAACAACCATGCGGACATTGATGTCGCGACGGGCAAGTTCGCCATTGGGCCGTTGCCGATCGGCGGAACGTACAGCGTGGAAACCGGCGATTCGCGTGCGGACAATGAGATGCGCGTGGCCGGCGAACGGATCGAACTGACCAGGCGGTCGCCGACGCGCGAAGTGACGCTGCGCATGGTCGAAGGCGTGCCGTTTGACGTGCAGGTGGTCGGGCCGGACGGCCAGCCGGTACCCGGCGCTAAAATCAATATGCGATACAAGACGAAAGGCCGTACACACGGAGGTGTCACGCGGAACACCGATGCGAACGGCCGATACCGGTTTCAAAACGTGAACCCAAATCTGGACGCCGCCTATGGTGTGTTTGTCGAAAACACGGATGAATTCCGCAGCAAGCGCGTCGAGGTGAAATCGCTGGACAAGCCGCTGACGATTCGTCTGGAAAAAGGGTTGACCATCCGCGGCGTGTTGATCGAGGGCGCGACGGGCAAGGTGATTCCCGACGCGAAAGTCTGGGCCAGTGTATATCACACCGATGCCGGGCGTGCCGAAGATCACTACGGATCAGGCGCCACGACCGATCGCTACGGCCGATTTACACTGAACGGCCTGCTGCCTTTGCGGTATCGACTGGGCGTCGGCCAGGCCGTGCATGCGGACGTGCGCTTGACCGAAAACCCGGACGGCTCGTACACCGTTTCAACGCCCCCTCATGTCAACACCGAATGGACGGCGACAGGCGGACAAACCGAACTGGTCGAGTTGCGCGTGCAACTGACGCCGACATCCCGACTCAAACCGGTCGATCCGCTGTAGCAGAACACGGCCGTCTCGGTGCGTGATGGGATGGTCGCACCCTAGATCGGCCCACGCGGCTGACCCGGATCTGCAAGCGCCCGGCATCACGCGATGAAACGACAAAGGCCCGTCGTAGCGCGGGCCTTGTTTAATCCCAATTCCCCAATACACCCGGCAGGATTCGAACCTGCGACCTCATGCTCCGGAGAATCGTCGGGGCGATCTGTTGATGATGTGCGAATGATAGTTTAGTGATGAACTGACAGCAACATACGTCGATGCTTTATCACCAGTCTGTCACCCGCTGATCGGTGTTTTTTCACGCGTTTTGAGATCAAGTCGTGGTACAAGCGAGGACAACTGTGCTCATGGGCATGAACGATTGCATCATGGAAGCGGCTGGGTACCCTCGTCGAGGATGCTGGCGTACTGGTCATAGATATAGATGCGGTCGCGTTGTTTACCCGTGATCTCACGGACGATGTTGAGATCGGCCACCCTGCATCCCTCCATGCAGGGTGTTTCAATCCGCGCCCCTGTGAAGGGGCGATCCGAAAGGAGCAACGCGATGAATAACGACGAACTGTTTCAATCCGCGCCCCTGTGAAGGGGCGATCACAGCGCGGGGAAGTTGACTTCAATGCTCTAGGGTTTCAATCCGCGCCCCTGTGAAGGGGCGATGGTATGCGTCTGACTTGATGACCCATCGGACGCGGTTTCAATCCGCGCCCCTGTGAAGGGGCGATTCTGAGCGGTTATCAGCGCCAGAACCGGCGAGACGTGTTTCAATCCGCGCCCCTGTGAAGGGGCGATTCCAGGCCAAGGCGCTGTTTGCCTCGACCAGGTGGTTTCAATCCGCGCCCCTGTGAAGGGGCGATCTGCTGGACGCGGGCAAACTGATCGCAAATTGCGAGGTTTCAATCCGCGCCCCTGTGAAGGGGCGATGACTGAGTGCCCCGAATGCCCGGCAATCGCACTGGTTTCAATCCGCGCCCCTGTGAAGGGGCGATATGGACCAGACAATGTGTTTAGGTTAATCGTTGTGTTTCAATCCGCGCCCCTGTGAAGGGGCGATGCCAAGCGCGATCGAATTGGAAATGATCTTATCAAAGTTTCAATCCGCGCCCCTGTGAAGGGGCGATACTGCGGCAAGGCCACATTGACACCGCCGCCGAGTTTCAATCCGCGCCCCTGTGAAGGGGCGATGCAACTGCCGCCGACGGCATCCGACAAAATTCAACGTGTTTCAATCCGCGCCCCTGTGAAGGGGCGATAAGACCAGTGCCATCATCCAAGCATTCATCCGCATGTTTCAATCCGCGCCCCTGTGAAGGGGCGATGGCCAAGTGCCGCCGAACCATCGTCGCGAATCCGGTTTCAATCCGCGCCCCTGTGAAGGGGCGATATTTTGCGGGGAAACGTCACCTATGGGGATGTTGTTTCAATCCGCGCCCCTGTGAAGGGGCGATGCGCCACAAACTGAGGAACAAGTTGCGCAAGCCGTTTCAATCCGCGCCCCTGTGAAGGGGCGATGATTTCAGCAGCAGCGTCACGTAGTGCGCAAGCTGTTTCAATCCGCGCCCCTGTGAAGGGGCGATGTTCTGACAAGCTATCCCGCATCTGCGCTACTCTGTTTCAATCCGCGCCCCTGTGAAGGGGCGATGGTTGCTCGTACTGGTGCTGATAGCGATACGTTGGTTTCAATCCGCGCCCCTGTGAAGGGGCGATGTGTTGGGGTGTGTGGATGTGATTTCAAACATGGGTTTCAATCCGCGCCCCTGTGAAGGGGCGATTCACCGACACTGAAATGTTAGCTCCTGCCGATACGTTTCAATCCGCGCCCCTGTGAAGGGGCGATCATCCACGACAACGGATGGCGGCAAGGGGGTGTGGTTTCAATCCGCGCCCCTGTGAAGGGGCGATAATAACCGCTCGGACAATCGCAACACAGCGAACCGTTTCAATCCGCGCCCCTGTGAAGGGGCGATGAGCACAACGTTTGAAGGGCTGCAATCCTGAAAGAGTTTCAATCCGCGCCCCTGTGAAGGGGCGATTCCAACTAGTGACCTACGGTTGTAGGCATCGGTGTTTCAATCCGCGCCCCTGTGAAGGGGCGATATGCTGTCTGCTTTCGTTCTGACGTCAATGCCTTTTGTTTCAATCCGCGCCCCTGTGAAGGGGCGATGGTCGCTATCATAACTTGAAAGGGGCACTTAAACTACATCACGAGAATCGCGAAACCGTGCGCAATCACGTCATTCGATTTACGGCATTGGCCAACGTAAGTGTGTATTTACTTGTCAAAGAGGAAGATACTTCAATCGCGAACATCCTGGGAACCGTGTGGGCGTTGTAGGTTCGCGATTCATTATTGGCAGGTATTCCTTCAGTCACCTTGAGGTAATCGAGCGTTTAGATGATCAGGGGGCCGTCCGTGTCTATGGATGGTTTAGCACCGAGGTGTTCGACGCGTCGTTTCCAGTTTTTACCCAGAAAGTAGAAGCGTAGTGAATCTTCCTTGGAGTTATAGGTATCGAGGAGCTTGTGGCGTAAGTCTGCCCACTGAGCAGGTGAGACCTGGCATTCGAAAACAGAGTTCTGGACACGTTGCCCAAAGTCCAGACAGATTTTTGCGATGCGAGACAAGCGCTTACACCCCGCGGCGTTTTTTGTGGAGACATCATAAGTGATTAAGACAAGCATAACGTTTTCCGATCATTTCCAGAGGAATGGCGGATAGCAGTCGAGATCACCTCGCAGGTATCTGGCTAATAGTCTTGCCTGAAGATGAACAATGAGGCCGAGCGTGACGCGTTCTTCCAGAAAGGGGTGGATCAGGGTGACTTGTTTGCGTTGTTGATACGTCGTGATCACCGTTTTCCTAATGTCATCAGACATGCGTACGGCTCCGGACTCGATCGTTTGAAATCCGTTGGGCTGCACCTGTTGGCGATTGATCAATGCCAGGACGAGACGGTCCGCAATGACGGGACGCAGTTCTTCGATGAGGTCTAATGCGAGCGAGGGGCGACCGGGCCGATCGCGGTGCAAAAAACCGACGGCGGGGTCGAGGCCGCTGGCTTCGCATGCGGCTCGGGCATCGTGGGTGAGCATGGCGTAGAGAAACGAGAGCAGCGCGTTGACCGGATCGCGGGGTGGCCGACGCGATCGTTTATTGAAGAGGAAGGCGGGGTCTGGATTGGCGATGAGTTTCTGAAATTGATTGAAGTAAAGATTGGCGGCTTCGCCTTCCAGACCACGCAGCGTATCCAGGTCATGGCACCGGGCGACATCATCGAGACTCTTGTGGAGACGGGCTAGTGTGGACTTGAACTGGTTATCTGTTTCGAGCTGGGGCCGATCCCGTTTGGTGCGTAAAAGGGAACTGCGTGAATTGGCGATTTTTGCGGCGATCATATGTGAAGCAATGGCGGCGGATTGGTTTGGATCGTCGGCAGCGCGATATTGTTGACGGCGAAGCAGCACATTGCCGGGCGTGAAACCATGGACACGCGCGAGGAACCGACCGTGCTCGGTCAGGAAGGAAATCGCGACTCCCGACTCGGCACACAGCGCCATCGCCGACGGGCTGACGGCGACACGGCCGAGGCAAACCACCCCACCGATCTGGTGCACGGGCAGACGGAGGCGGACCTGGCGCTCGATGCGCACGGTCAGTGTTTGGCGTTCACGGGCGAGGTACGCTCCCTGCGTTGAGATGAACAGTGTGTTGAGATGTTGCTTCATTCGTCTATCTCATTGAGAAGTGAGGGGGCGTCCAACCGTTGGACGGAACGACTGAACCATCGCCGGGCAGAACGACGACTGGCATGAGGCAGGCAGAGGTTGTAGAGAGAACAGCGTTTGCACTTGGGTAGAAGTTCAGCGGAGGGCGTGCGTCCGGAACGGATTAACGTGTGTAGGCGTTGAGCGGCGTCGGCGGTTCGTTGGCGAAGAGGCGGATCGATGGGAACGTCCAGCCGACGACGGGTTTTGCCGTAGTATATTGCACCGCTTTCAATGGTGATGCTCTGCATTTCTTCCAGTGCGATGGCTTGCGCAGCGAGTTGAACGCGGTCGCTGTAGTCGCGCTTGGGTCGACCTCGTTTGTATTCGATGGGGACCACGCGAACGGTGTCGTTGGTTGCGGCGTGCCCGTTTTCGCCGGCGATGTTTTCCGGCCGGTGCGGCCGATGCCATTCCACCACATCCGCCACGCCGGACAGGCCCAGTTGATAGGAAACCAGTGGCACAGCGCGTGTGATGCGAATTTCGTGACGGGTTTCGCTGCCGGCCTCGTGGGCTTTGTCATGCAATTGACGCCCTTCGACCGTGAGCCGATTCTCCGCCCACAGCCCTTCGATGTGAATCAGCGCGCACTGACGTTCACAAAAGATCAGATGCTGTAATGCGGAGATCGGCAGCAGGTCGTCTTCGGTATACATGAGGTCAGAACCAGCGTTCGAGCGTGACGCCCGCCGGTAGTTGTTTCTCGATTTCGTCATCCGATGTAATGCGCTTGCGGTAGTCGTCAAAGCAGCGCGCCGGCGAATCGGATTCGCCCAGCGGTTCGATCTTCAGCAGCTCGAACAGGGTATGAGCCGGGGCATTGCCGAGCGGACTTTCGTGGCGGAACACGTAGCAGGCACGGGCCGCCATCTGGCCACGGGCTGCGGAGCGATCGAATTCGAACATCTGCTCCATTGATTTCTTGAACAGTTCGAGGTCGTCGTCTGAAAAACCCGTTTGCTCGGCGAGATGGGGGTTCACGAAACCGTGGCAGCGGTACAGGCCGTAGGGCACGGTGAACTTGCGGCCCATGGTGCGGTTGTCGCCTTCCTGTTTTTCGGCTTCTCGCTCGGTGGTTACGGCACATCGGGTGACCGCATGCTCTTGAGAAACGATGGGATCGATCGAACGGCCGAGGGCGAATTGGATTGGTCCGCGCACCTGGCCGCAGTTGGTTTCTGTCGTCATCACGGCTCCGAAGGTGCGGATGTCGTAGAAATTCTGACACATCCACTCCGTCAAGGAGCGATCCTCTGCGGCTTTGTCCGCACCTTTGGTTTTGCGTTTTTTGAGATCGATGCCTTTCGCTTCATATGCGCGGGCGTGTTGATTGTTGAGCACTGCTTTTTCTTTGACGTAGATTTCGTAGGGCGGTTGCTCTTTGTGGATCAGGCCGACGTAGTTGCGAATTTTGCGTTTGAGGCAAACGTCGGTGACCAGGCCCTGACCGGTCTCGGGATCGATGCGGGGTAGATTTCCGGCATCGGGATCGCCATTAGGATTGCCATCGGTCACGTCGAACAGTAGTGCGAAGTCGTAACGGTTCATTCGGAAATCTCCTGTGTTTCAGGGGTATCGGTGTCGGAGTCGGAACGTTTGGTGAACAAGTCCTGCCGCTGGTGGTAGTAGCCCAGGGCAAACAGGCCTTGGTCGGTCATATTCAGGTGGGCTGGAAAACAATCAATGCGGTCGACGATGGCCTGCATACGCTTTTCGCTGATGACGCGGATACCGCCTTCGAGCTTGCGCATGTGATGTTGATTGAGGCGAATCAGTCGCGGGAAGACGCTGGCCGGCGTGGATGAAGCGGCACCGAAGTAGCGGTCTTTGATGGTGGCGTTCAGCGATTTGCCGAGCGCGTCCTGCTGCGATTTTTCCAGCACGGCAAACAGGCGGCCAAGCTGATACGCCGGCTCGGGGCGATCGGGATTGAGTGACACGGTGATCTCCTTATGGTGGTTGCGGGTGAGGTATGCCTTGATGAAGGCGGCGCGGGCATAGTTGATGTTGCGGTCGGCCTGGATGCGTCTGCCGATGGCGTGATACATCGCATCGGGATAGTTTTGGCCGGTGAGCACTGCTCGCATCATCGCCCCGGCCAGCAGCGGTGGAATGTCTTTCGATTCACGGGCCGTTTCGCGCAGCAACTGCCACAGAAACAGAATGTCGCTGTCGTATTGACTGTGAGTAATGGCTAACTCACGGTGGTGTTCCGCCAGTTGTTTCTGCATTTGGCCGACGGTGCTTTGGTGCCAGAAACGGACGGAAACGCGTCCGACGTTGGGGGATAGGCCGGATAGGCCGAGGATGTAGAACTTCGTATCCGCCGGGCCGAGGTCGGCGGCCGATCCGCCGGCGACGATGGCCTTGAGCAGGTGGATGACTTTTTCGCGCTGGCCTTCGTCTTCGACACCGCCGTTGACGATCTGCCCGAACATC
The DNA here is from genome assembly GCA_028282685.1 of Phycisphaeraceae bacterium. Taxonomy (GTDB): domain Bacteria; phylum Planctomycetota; class Phycisphaerae; order Phycisphaerales; family Zrk34; genus JANQHK01. Next base: position 35,806 of record JANQHK010000072.1, on the reverse strand, counting down.
GTCTCAAAGGGCGTGGGTTTATCAGTCCAACAGACGACGGTGTCGCCACCGATTAACACTTTCTGGGCGCTGTCGCGAGCCAGCAGGTAATTCAGCGCGGTGCAGTATTTGAAGGCGACCGACTCACCGACCGGAGCGTTGTAGCTGGATTGCTTGCCGTAGGACTCGGTGGCGTCGAAGTTGAACGAGACGATTGGAGCGCCAGCGGTATTCGCACCGACAACGCCCTTGATCTTTGGTTCGTGCAGCCGCGCAATCGGTTCGGTCTGGCCGGTCACCAGGCACTGGCCGGCGGGGGTGTCGCTATCATCGGTTTGAGCACGAAGTGCAAATGTCTGAATGGCTGAATCTTCATGGAAGTAGCGTTGTTCGCCGCGCAGGCGGAAGACGCCGAACATGCCGGAAACGTCGGCCAGCGCCGGGTATTGTTCCGCTCGATCGACCGACCACGATCGCAAAAAAGTACACAGTGCCTTGTACGGCGGACTGTTAATATGCGGCTCGGCGTCGAGGTGGCGTTGTCGAAAGGCCTCGAACGCTTTGGCGGTGCGATCGGGTTTCTCATCATCGGCTTTGAATCCGAGCATGTAATCGGTGCGATCCCAGATGAAATTGGCGTTGATGCCGCTGCCGGAAGGTTTGGCGCCGCCGGGCACCGGCATGGATTTGGGACGCGGGCTTCTGCCGGTGGTGTCACGGATATCAACGATGTCATGCAACGTGCCGTCGACCTCGAGGACGACTTCGTAGCTGATGTTCTGTTGCGTAAAGCCGGGGCGGGGCAGAGCGACATTCGGATCATCCGCCAGGCGATCGTAGTATTCGCATAGTTTTTGAAGGATCATGAGTGGACCTCCGAGGCGCTCAAGGCGGGTACATCGATCACGCCATCGATCATTACCGCCCGGAAGAATTGGGGGGTCATGTCGTCGGCGAAATCGATGTCGTGGAGCATGAAGCCCAAGTTTTGTTCGCCGCGCAATTCATCGGGTACGGGAAGGTCGGTCACGTTATCGAGCAGCTCGAAATCGCAAGGAAACTCACGGCAACCGAGATAAGGATGGTGGAAGTACTGGCCCTTCTCGGCGCGGCGGCGGAACATCTCGGCGTGCTTGGCCGGATGCTCGGTTGAATCGAGCAGCTCGAAGTGGGCCTCGATGACATACGCCACGTCCCGCAACAGCGTGGCGGCGCGTTGCTGGCGGGTTTCTTCAATGTACAGGCCGAGTTGCCCCTCGCCTCGCTTCATCGCGGTTTTGGCCAGACTGGCCGAAGCTTTGGCAGAGACTTCGTTCCGCCGCAGGTTGGTGAATTGGATCGGCTTGAGCACATAGAGCCGGTCGACCACCCAGCGGATCTGCGGCTTCCAGTAGATCGCTTCCAGAATGCCGCGTGCTGATGAAGGCGTAATCGCATCGTAGCTGACGCGCTCGACCTTCATCTCCGGGCGGGTGAAGCAGGCGTACTCACCCCAGACTTTCAGATGGATTGCATGAGGGTGCATTGGTTATCTCCTTCTGGGCTATATGATGAGATTCAGAACACGGTGTTGCATGGATCGATGACTCCCGCCATGTCGGCACAGAGGCCCAGCTTGTCGTGGTAGCAGGCCTGCTGCTCGAGGATGGCGAATTGGTCGTGGTAGACGGTGACGGCGTTCGCTTCGAGCAATGATTTCCAGATGTGCTCGTACACCTGGACAGTGAAGCTCTGGGCCTGGCGGAAGAGAGATTTGGGGGCGGGCTGATCTGCGGGAAGGCCGGCAATGCGATTGGCCAGGTCTTGCCCCCTATCGCCCCAGGGGATGATGACCGGCCGCGTCGGCGAATCGATCATACGGAACTTTTCTGCGGCGGTGCGGTACTGAAACATCGGCCCGCTGCGATCCAGCGTGAACATGGCCATAATTTTGTGCTGGTCCCACCGATCGCTCTGTTGCCAGTAGTGCAACTCGAAATAGCGTTTGATGGCATTCAAGTCCAATAGGTCGTCAAAATCCGGCAGCAGCTCGGTAGTGGCGTGAGCGGTGTGAGCGATATCGCCCTTTTTTGGTAAACCACGCTCAGCATCAAATACGTAAGTCATGGCCTTGGCGTGTCGCCCCTCGCGATTGCATCGGCCTGCCGCCTGGGCGATAGAATCAAGCCCGGCCATGGCGCGCCAGACCACCGGAAAATCGACATCCACTCCCGCTTCAATCAGTTGTGTACTGACCACGCGACAGGGCTGAGTCGCCTCGAGCCGCTTTTTGATCTCAGTCAACTCGCGACTGCGGTGTGCTGGGCAAAGGTTTGTGCTCAGGTGGAATGCCGAGCCGTCGTTGGGCAGAAGTTGGTAGAGATCGCGGGCATGATCCTTGGTATTGACGATGCACAAGACTTGTTTCGAGTCACTCAGCGCGGCGGCAAGTTGCGCATCGGTGCGCTGTCCGACGTGTTGTATCTCGGTGCGGCGTAATTGCGCATGCAATTGCTGTGGATCGCCGATGATCTCGCGGACTTGGGTCAAGCCGATGCCAAAATCCGGACGTAACTGCACCGCGGGCTGTGTTGCACTGCACAAAACGATGGAGCAATGATAATTAACGGCCAGTTCGTTCAGGACCGTCAGGCACGGCTTCAACAGATCGACCGGCAGGGTTTGCACTTCATCGAGGATGATGACGCTCCCGACGATGTTGTGCAGCTTGCGACACTTTGATGTGGCGGAGGCGAACAACGACTCGAACAACTGCACATTGGTGGTGACGACCAGAGGGGCATCCCAGTTTTCACTAGCCAGTCGCTCCCACGGGGTTTCGTCTGTAGCGTGGGTTTGGGTTGAATAGAGGTCGTAATTGCAATGGTGCTCACAGACAATATCATCCCCAAGGGGCGCAAATACTTTGCGATAGACCTTCGCATTCTGTTCGATGATGCTGGTGTATGGAATGGCATAGATGACGCGCCGCAGGCCGTGTGTATTTTGATGTTGAAGAATGTGACGTAAGGCGAAAGCCAGTGATGACAGTGTTTTGCCGCCGCCGGTGGGTACGGTCAGGGAGAACAGGCCTGGGGGCAATGTCGCAGCGGTGATGCAGTTCTCCAGGATGTCACGACGCATGCGATTAACGGGTGTGGGATCGGCCTCCGCAACGAGGTTTTCCAAATGGGCGGTGAGCTGCGCATCCATTTTGGCGAAGTCGTCGAACGTGGTGCGACGACGGAATTGATCGGCGTTCAGGAACCGCTCGGTGCAGAGAAAATCGGCATCGACCAGGCATGAAAACAACATGCGGCCGAACACGGCAAACTGAAATGCCCGCATTTTGTCGTCTGAATTCCATTGGAGCGATGGACGTGAAAGATCGGGGACAACGAGAATTTCCGCTGGTGCTGCGGACCAGTCTTCGATGGGTTTGACCATGCGACGTTCAAGCGTGGCGATGCTGGTGGGATCGCTCCAATCCGGTAATCCCGCATGATGGCCGGCCAGGGTGTAAGCCAGAAGTCGATTGCCGGATATAGCAGGTACCGTGGCGATGGCATGTTGCGCTGCAGCGGTGGAGTGGTCTGGGCCGCGAATGGTGGATTCCGCCACCGGTGATATATGCAGATAATCTTGAAATGCCTGACTGTATTTGCCCAGGTCGTGCCATAGGCCGAGCAATGAGCCGAATGCCTCGGCGCCGAACGGACGTGCGAATTGCCCAGCAAGCTGGGCCACTTCCTGGAGATGCTGCAGTAATGGCTCCCAGTTTTCTTCAGGTTGTCCTACGCGACTATGTGCATAATAAAACACGCCGGCACCTCCAAAACCTCAGCAGGCCCCTTTTTTGCCGATTCCCGGCAAGTACGATTTACCTGCAGACGATTGGGTTGGTGACGTGCGACAAAGAGTTCATCGTCCCCCAAGTCTGCATATTTTCGATGCAAATAGAAACCCGAACATAACCCAAACCCGAGTGGTCGTCAATGCCGATTTGTCACGCAAGATCAGTCAAGAATTTATTCTCTGAAGGTGCGAATATTACATATAGCGTCCCTTCCCGGACGCATAACCGGCCCGCGGACTGGGCGTTCGCCCGGTCGCAGTCAGGGATAACACCCCGGCCAAGGTCCGAATCCTTACGCAATTTGCGGGCAGTGCGATATCTAAGCGCACCACTTATCCGTTGTGAACCACACGAACAACCTGCGCACCACCTGTGCGTCATCTTGACCTTCGACATTATCAGGGAAGCATTCGGCCAGGCCGTATCTGTCATGGAGACAGACCAACAGCTTCCGTTCATGTCCACGGGCGTTCAGCTTCAAATACGTGGAGGGTGTCTAAATACACCCGGCAGGATTCGAACCTGCGACCTCATGCTCCGGAGGCATGCGCTCTATCCAGCTGAGCTACGGGTGCGGGTCTTTCAACCGTTCATTGTATCGGGTCGGTTGTGCAGGGTAAACGCCGACCGGCGCGTCACGGCTTCCGTAGCGGATCGTTCATTTCCTTCCGCAATTGCATCAGCGCGCCATCGAGCGCTGTAAGCACTTGGGCATATTGCTCGTCCTCGGCCAGGTCGTTTATTTCCCACGGATCGTTTTTCAGATCAAACAACTGCACCTCATTGGCCCTCGGATAGCGGAGCAACTTGTATCGCTCCGTGCGGATGCTGCGGGCGGTGTTGGTGTAAGCGCCGAAGGATGCTTTCGTAGAGTTTGTCGGCCGCGGCAGCGCGTTGTTTCACGCCGCCGGTGGCGATGAACGCTGGAAAAAAAGAACGATCGGGTGAAACTTGGGCATGCGGGTTCAGGGACCGGCTGGGGTCAGTCGTCGATCACGCCGAGGATGATTTTCAGTTCGTCGAGGACGAACATTTCGTCGATCGGTCCCTCGGCGGTCCATTTGTAGAGCGAGTTGAGGATCGGGCCGTCCACGTTGTCGTACCCGGAGCTGCGCAGGACGTCGGCCCGGATGACCTTGCCGCCGGCGTCAAACGTCAGTCGGACGATCGGATTGCGCGGCGCGGTGGTTCGCTTGGCCACCAGTGAAAAGCGCGGCACCACGGTCGTCAGTTTCACGCCCTGCACGCTGTACACCGCGCCGGGCTGAATCTCCAGACCTTCAATCCGGCTGACGGCGGGCGATTCGCTGTCGGTTTTCGGTGCGACGGTCGGATCGGCTTCGGAGGGCTCCGGCGCGGCGGGGCGCGGCTCGGCAACGGCCACGCGCTGCGGTTGCGGCGGGGTGGGCTCGGCGGTGATGTCCGGCTCGGTCAACTCGCCCGGTTCGGTATCGGGTTCGATGACTTCCTGCTCCACCGCCGCCAGTTCGGCAACGGACGATGGCGGCGCGTCGAACGTGTCGGCGTTCCGCGGACGCGCCGATTCGGTGCGCGGCTCGTCCGGACGCGGCGCCTGCACGATCAACCGACGCGGCGGCGCCGGTTGCGCCGTGTTGCGGCGCAGGCCCGGAGGCGTGGGGTCCAACGGGGCCTGTCGCGCGTTCGGATCCGGGTCCTCCTGCGTTTGCGTCAGCGGCTGATCGAACTGCGCTTCCCTGGCCAGAAGTTTCTGGTAATCCTCGTAGGTGACCAGGTTCACCTGCGAGACGCCCGGCGTCAGTTGGCCCGGCTTGAGCGGTTCCTCTTCTTCGGGAGGTGGCTCGGGTTGGCGGTAAGCCGGATCGACGCGCATGAATCGGATCGAACTGACCAGGTCCCACATCGCCCAGGTTGCCGCGGCCAGTCCGTGCAGCGTCAGCGCGACAACCAGGCCGATCAGAAGGGGCAGGTTGGATTCCCGCTGGTTCATGGCGATGGGCCCGGCGGTTCCGTGGGAGGCGGTTTCATTTCAGACGCACCGGGGCGCGCCGGTTGTCCGACAATGGCGAAATTTTCGATCCCGTTGGCCCGGATCATTTCGATCAGGTTGATGACGATCGGGCCGCGGTCGGTCCGGCCGGATTGCTGCGAAACCGCCAGGTAGACCTTCGGCTGGACCTCGGCCCGGGCCACCTGCTGCAACCGCCGCTCCAGTTCTTCGGCGGTGTGGGGCTTCTGGTTGACGAACAGTCGCCCTTCCCGGTCGATCGTGATCCCGACGATGCGCTGCGGCTCGGCGGGTTGTCCCGTTGTCAGTTTCGGCAATTCCACGGGCATGATGTGAGCCCGGACCAGCAGCACCTGACTGTATATAAAGAAGGTCAGCAACAGGAAGATCACGTCCAGCAGGGGCGTGAGCTCGGTTCGCGGGGCAAGACTGGCGGAAGCGCGAAATCGCATTGCGGTATTGTAACAGGGGTTGGCGGGTGAGACATTGATTGACCACTATGTACGTAAACACCTATTTTTCAAGTGCTAACGATTACATACCTGCGGGACCACGAATTAATTTGTTTTTTTCCTTGATATAGTACTTATCAGGTGCTATTAATATGTCGAAGCAATTGGAGACCGATTCGCAGTATCCACCGACCGGAGCCCGCAGCAGATCGTGTTTACCTTAACGCGAAAGGTCGAGTACACGTTGGTGGCCTTGGCGCACCTGGCGGCGAGCCGGTGTGAGAACGGCAAGCCGGCCAGTTCCCGGGCCATCGCCGAGGAATACAGTCTGCCGGCGTCGCTGCTGATGAACCTGATGAAGTCGCTGCAGAAAGCAGGGATCGTCGCTTCCACCCGCGGGGCCAATGGCGGATACTACCTGGCCCGGCGCCCCGGAAAGATCAAGCTGACGGAGATCATCGAGGCGGTGGAAGGCCCGCTCGGACTGACCCCCTGCTGCGTGGATGTGGACCTGCGACCGGCACACAAGCAGGAATGCGAAGTCAACGAATGCCCGGTGCGTCGACCGATGCATCGGCTCCACCGGCGGATGATGGAGTTCATGGAGCAGGTCACGTTGCAGGACCTGATCGAGTGCGAGGTGGACGTGGGCGTGCAGGAAGTCGGCATCGGCGATTACGATGAATTCGTCGAGGCCCTGCACGAGGAACAAACGATTGCGACGAAAGCCAAGGAGTCTTGAACATGGCTGTGAAGCTTCCCATTTACCTGGACAACAACGCGACGACGCGCTGCGACGAGCGCGTGGTTGAAACGATGCTGCCGTACTTCACCGGGAAGTTCGGCAACGCCGCCAGCCGCAATCACCAGTTCGGCTGGGAGGCCGAGGAAGCGGTGGACATCGCGCGCGAACAGGCGGCGGCGCTGATCGGCGCCGGGCCTAAGGAGATCATCTGGACGTCCGGCTCGACCGAATCGAACAACCTGGCCATCAAGGGCGCAGCCCGCATGTACGCCAAGGAAGGCGCGCAGCGCGGCCACATCGTCACCGTGTCCATCGAGCACAAGGCCGTCCTCGATCCCTGCAAGCGTTTGCAGACCGAGGGCTTCGATGTCACGTACCTCGACCCCGGGCCCGACGGCGTCATCACCGCGGCGATGGTCGAAGAGGCATTGCGTGAAGACACGCTGCTGGTGACGATCATGTGGGCGAACAACGAAATCGGCACGGTCAACGAGATTCGCGAGATCGGCGCGCTGTGCAAGGAGCGCGGCATTCTGTTCCACACCGACGCCACGCAGTGGGTCGGCAAGATGCCCACCGATGTCGAGAAAGACAACATCGATCTGCTGAGCTGGTCCGGGCACAAGATTTACGGGCCGAAGGGCGTGGGCGCGTTGTACGTGCGGCGTCGCAAGCCGCGCGTGCGTCTGGAGCCGATCTTCGACGGCGGCGGGCACGAACGCGGCATGCGCTCGGGCACGATCAACGTGACCGGCGTGGTCGGGTTCGGCAAGGCCTGCGACATCTGCCGAAATGAAATGGCCGAGGAAGGCCGGCGCCTGCGCACGCTGCGCGACAAGCTGGAAAGCGATATCACCGGCCAGCTCGACGGCGTGGAGATCAACGGCCACAAGGACAAGCGTCTGCCCAATACCTCGAACATCAGCTTCGCGTGGGTGGAGGGCGAGTCCCTGCTCATGGGCATGAAGGAAGTGGCAGTGTCCAGCGGGTCGGCCTGCACCAGCGCCTCGCTGGAGCCGAGCTACGTGCTGAAAAACCTGGGCGTCGGCGACGAACTGGCGCACAGTTCCATCCGTTTCGGACTCGGCCGATGGACCACCGAGGAAGAAATCGACTACGTGGTCGACAAGATCGTCCATTCCGTCAGGCACCTGCGTAAGATGAGTCCCCTGTACGAAATGCATCAGGAGGGCATTGACCTGAGCACCGTGGAGTGGGCGCACCACTGATGATGTTTCGCGGTCGATCGAAGATCGACGCGTTCGTGAACAAGGAGTTGAACCATGGCCTACAGCGATAAAGTCATCGATCATTACGAGAACCCGCGCAACGTCGGCTCGTTCGACAAGAACGATCCCCAGATCGGCACGGGCGTGGTCGGCGCGCCGGAATGCGGCGACGTGATGAAGCTGCAAATCCAGGTCGACGAGGCCGGCCGAATCACCGACGCCAAGTTCAAGACGTTCGGGTGCGGCTCGGCGATTGCTTCCAGTTCCCTGGCGACCGAGTGGCTGAAGGGCAAGACGCTCGACGAAGCCGAGGACATCAAGAACACCGCGATCGTGCAGGAGCTGAGTCTGCCGCCGGTCAAGATTCACTGCTCGGTGCTGGCCGAGGACGCGATCAAGGCCGCGATCAACGACTACCGCACCAAGAGCAACGCCGGCGAGACCGAGGCCGCCCGGGCCGAGGCGTGAGCGACCCGGACCGATCGTTCTGTGAACCGAACCATGGAGATGGATTATGGCGATTGAACTTTCTGAAACCGCAGCGAAAGAAATCAAGCACATCATCGAGCAGCAGAAACTCGATGCCCGGAAGATCCGTCTGCGCGTCGGCGTCAAGGGCGGCGGATGCTCCGGCTTCAGCTACCTGCTCGACCTGACCGAGCAGGCCAACGAACGCGATGAAACGTTCGAGAGGCACGGCGTGCACGTCATCTGCGATCCCAAGAGCTACCTGTACCTCAACGGTACGGAGATCGACTTCAAGGACGAAATCATGGGCCGGGGCTTCGTGTTCAAGAACCCCAACGCCACCAGCTCCTGCGGCTGCGGTTCCAGCTTCAGCGCGTGATAAGACTTGGGGCTTGCGTCCTGAGTCTTGAGACGCGCGCATTGCGATAAGAAGATCAGCCGGCGGTCAACGGCCGCCGGTTGTTTCATATTCACCGTTGCTTGTGAGCGCCGGTGCATTTCGGTTTCATGATGGGCAAGGTACGCTACTCGTCTTCGATCAGGTCGAGGATGGACTGCGCGGCGGCGCAGTGTTTGAGCACCATCTGCAGGTTTTCCTTGTTGCCGTCCTTGATGCTTCCGTAGAGACTTGAGGTGGCTTTGACGAGGCCGATCACGTTGCCCTTGTCGTCGAAGAGGGGCGCGCCGCTGGAGCCCTTGGCGTAATCGGCGGTGATGGCCATCTGGGAGATAATCTTGCCGTTGGGGCTGCGTCGTTTGAAGTAACGCGAGACATAGCCCTGGGTGAGTGTGTAGAAGTTCTGCCGGGGATGGGAGATGACAGTCACGGGCGTGCCGGGCGGGGCGTCGGGATTCAACGGCAGCGCGTGCAGTGTTTCGCCTTTGGGCAGATCGACCTGGCAGAGGGCCACGTCTTCCGATTTGCTGGCCGCCAGCACCATGGAGATCGGGTAGGCCTTGCCATCGTGGGTCATGACGAACAGGGAGTGCTTGCCGGCGTTGTTGATCACGTGGTAGTTGGTGACGATGACGCCGTCTTCTTTAATCGCGAAACCGCTGGCGGGATTGGCGTGCCAGTTGGGGCATCTGTTGCACTTGTAGATGCCGGCCACGATCAGCACACCGGGTTTGTTCCGGCGGTATATCTCAATGGGGGTCAGTGTTTCCTCGGCCGGGCTGTCCAACTCCAGCATGCACCCGGTCTGCACATTCAACTGCTCTTTGAGCACCTTGGCCGGCGTGACCTTCTTCTGGTCAACCAGCCGGGTGGCCTGCTGAGTCAGCTTGCGCATGGTCAGGCGGTCGTCCAGGGGCAGGTCGGACGATTCCCCGGTGATGTGCGCATCGGGCGCATCCTGGCAGGGAATTTCAGCCCCCCAATACGCATCGAGACAAGCGGTATTATCAGAACCGCTGCAACCCCATACGCAGAGGCAGAGCAATGCGACCATGGCCGGCGGGAAAACGGTTTTCATCGTAATAAACCATCCTGTGGGTGGGAAAACACGTGCTTTCTGCCAAGACGTCTCAAAGCACCCTTTTGTTCCGGTCGATACTGGTTTCGTGTCGCAAACACTTGCCAAATTCACCCCTGCGAACCCGGTCAATGTCAAGACCGCCCGCCCCGGGACTAAGCCGAGCGGCAAACGCCGCCGCTGGGACGATGTCTCCATGCGCACCAAAGTATACCTGCTGGTGACACTGGGGGCGGTCTGGGGTGCGGTGGTGGGTGTGGGCTCGTCGGCGATCGAGGGATTGCCGGTGTGGTTGCCGCTGGTGGGTGTGGGGGTGCTGGTCATGGGATTATCGGGACTGGCCGATCGCTGGGTCTGTCGCCCGGTGCAGACGCTGGTGACCCAGGCGGCACGGGCATGCTTGCCGGATCGACCGTTATCAACCGACTCCCTGCCGAGGGATCGCTTCGATGAGGTGGGCGAGCTGGCGCGGGCGATGCACCAACTGGCGAAAAACAGCCGGCGTGATTTCAGCGAGGCCCGACAACTGCGCAAGACCATGGACGAGCGTGTCCGCCAGGCCACGCAGCGCGCCACCGGACGCCTGACGCGTCTGGCCATGCGCGATCCGCTGACGCAGTTGGGCAATCGACGGTTTCTTGAAGGGCACTTCGAGTCGCTCTTCCAGCAATGCCGCCAATCCTCGGTGGAACTGGCGTGCGTGATGATCGATCTGGATGGATTCAAGCCGGTCAACGACACGCAGGGCCATTTCGTCGGCGACGAGTTGCTGCGCTTCTTCGGCGGCTTGATCCGTTCGCAGATTCGCAACGACGATTACGCCGTCCGCTACGGAGGGGATGAGTTCGCTCTGCTGATGCCGGGCCTGACCCAGCGACGATGTCACGATCTCCTGAACTATTTACAGGACTTGCTGTCGGCACACGGACGGGCGGTCCTGCCGCGCGGGATTTCGATCGGCCTGTCGGCCGGCGTGGCGTGGATGGTTGGTGACGGTTGCCGGACGCACGACCAGTTGCTCAAGCTGGCCGACGATCGGCTTTATCAGGTCAAACGTGAAAACAAGGCCGGGGCCGCGGTCGCCCGATAAAATCGCAGGTCATTCGTCCGCATCCGACCTTTGCGGTTGCGCATCGCGCCGGTTGTTTTTCCGATGGTTTTCAGAGGCGTCCGATCCAGCATGGACCGACGGTAAAGAGTATAATCGCTGTTTTGCCAGCGCTTCGATTGGCTGCGATTCGCATCGCGACTCGCGGGAGAATGTGTTCAGTATGAAGATTCTGATTTCCGGTGGCGCCGGCTTCATTGGTTCGCACCTGGCGCGCCGCCTGGCCGATCAGGGACACCGGATCCGCATCATCGACGACCTGTCCACCGGCCGTTTGGAAAACCTGGCCGATCTCGATCCCGAGCAGTGCCTTCTGGAGCAGACCACCGTGGCCGAGGCGTTGGTCGACGACGCCTGGCTGGCCGACTACGATCGCGTCTACCACCTGGCGGCTGCAGTGGGCGTGGACCTGATCGTCCGCCAACCTGTGCATACCATCGAGACCAACGTGGTGCAGACCGCTGCCCTGCTCGATGCCGCGGCGCGCCACGGCGTGCCTACGCTGGTCGCCTCCAGTTCCGAGGTTTATGGAAAGAGCTCGGCGGTGCCATTCAATGAAGACGACGACGTGGTGTACGGCTCCACGCGTTTCAGCCGATGGTCCTACGCGATGACCAAAGCACTGGATGAGTACCTGGCGATGGCCCATGCGCGCGAGCACAGCCTGCCGGCGGTGGCGGTGCGCCTGTTTAATACGGTGGGCCCGGGCCAGGTGGGGCAATACGGCATGGTGTTGCCGCGTTTTATCGAAAGAGCGGTCAGGCAGCGTCCGATACAAGTGTATGGCGACGGCCGACAGACCCGATGTTTCTGTCACGTTAGCGACGTGGTGGACGCGATGCCGCGTTTATTGGACGAACCGTCGTGCCACGGCGTGGTGTATAATCTGGGCTGCGATGAGGAAGTGAGCATCAACGACCTGGCGCGGCGTGTGGTGGAGCGGGCCGGCAGTTCCAGTCCGATTGAGCACGTGCCGTACGACCGGGCGTACGCGTTGGATTTCGACGATCTGCCGCGCCGCGTGCCGGACTTGAATCGCATCCGTCGGGCGATCGGGTTCGCACCGACGTACAACCTGGATGCGATCATTGATGAGTTGATTGAACAGGCCCGCCTCGAGGCGGCCTCAGCCGCGACCGACGAGACGAGCGCATGATTTTTCTGGCCCAAGCACAGACCACGGCCGGGAGCCCCGCCACGCAGGCGCCGCTGCTCACTTTCACCGTGGAGCAGGTGCTCAGTCCGTATGTCTGGGTGTTTATCACCGCATTCATCATTGCACTGCTGGCCACGCCGATCATGCGCATGCTGGCCTTGAAAAACGGCATCGTGGACTGGCCGGACCTCAAGCGCAAGCAGCACCTGGAGCCGGTGGCCTACCTGGGAGGCGTGGCGGTGTTTCTGGGGTGGATTGCCGCGGTGATGGTCGCCTTCTTTCTCACGCCGCACAACGCGCGCGATGGCATTGGCGGAATCAATTTCCCTTTGAGCATCGTCCTGGGTGTGATCCTGATTACCTTGGTCGGCCTGTTCGACGATGTGTACGGCATCAGCCCGCGCGTCAAACTCGGCGGACAATTGCTGGCTGCGGCGTTCCTGGCCTCGCAGACGGTCGGCACCAGTCTCGCCGCCGGCCTGATCGGTTACGTCGGATCGGTGTTCGGCTTCGATCCGTCCGAGGTTATCCCCGGATTCGGCCACGCCAATCATCTTTACGATCCGTCCTACTGGCTGGGCGCATTGCTCGTGGCCTTCCTGGTCCTGACCGGCTGCAACGCCTCCAATCTGCTGGACGGCCTGGACGGTCTGGCCAGCGGCGTGACGAGCATCGTCGCGTTGGGATTCACCGCGATCAGCGTCTATATGGCCGCAGGACATTTTTCTCCCGATCCCCAATGCTATTCTCTCTTGCTTGATCCGGTGCGACTGGTCATGTGCCTGGCGTTGCTCGGCGCGGTGCTCGGCTTCCTTCCGTACAACTTCAATCCCGCCACGATCTTCATGGGCGATACCGGTTCGATGTTGCTGGGCTTCCTGTGCATCAGCACGATTCTCCTTTTTGCGGAGAAGGCCGTGCACGCGCCCATACTCATCGCGGCCGGATTGACCGTCTTCGCACTGCCGCTGGTCGATACGTCGTTGGCGATCGTCCGGCGCAAGAGTCGTGGCCAGCCCATTTTTTCCGCCGACAACCAGCACCTGCACCACCAGCTCATTCACTCGGGCATGACGGTCAAACAATCGGTGATCACGCTGTACGTGATGGCGCTGGGATTCGCCGGGCTGGGATTTGCGATGGTTTCGCTGCGGTTCCGCTTTGTCGCCGCGGTGTTCCTGGTGGTCGTCTGTTTCGTGATTGTCACCACGTGGAAGGTCGGCCATCGCCAGTATTTACGCCGTAAACTGCAGGAGCAGGAAAAGCAACCCCAGCCCTCCGACCCCGCCGCGAGCGACCCGGCTACGCCACCGGCCCAAACCCGGGATGAATCCTCGGCGACCGCGTGATCGCATATCACACGCCATCCCCTACAATACAGCCCGAATGGTTCATTCCGATCGCCCGGCGATCGTTCATCCCGTATGCCATAACCTATCCATGCTGACCCCATACAAAAGCCGCATCCTTCAACACATCCGCCATCCGGAATACCGGCCGCGCCAACTGCGCAAGCTGGCCGAGGAACTGGGCATCACGCCAGAGGATTACCCCGATTTTCGTCAGGCCGTCGATCAACTGGTGCGCGCCGGCCAGGCCGTCATGGGCGCATCGGATACGCTGACGCTTCCCCCGATGGGCGGCGAGGTGGTCGGGCGGCTTCGCCTGCACGAGCGCGGTTTTGCCTTCCTGATCCCCGAGACGCTCAACAGCCACGGTGATCTGTTCATCCCCGCCGGACGAACGGGCGGAGCGCTGACCGGCGATCGCGTGCGCGCCGACGTCCGCCACCGCAAGGGCCGCACCGGCTCGGGCCATTCGCCTTACGTTGGTGAAGTGGTCGAAGTCCTGCAACGGGCCCACAGCCATTTCGTCGGCGTGCTCGACAAGCGCGGCAAGGTGTACGTCGTGCACGTCGACGGCAAGTTGCTGCACGAGCCGGTGATCGTGCGCGATGTCGGCGCCAAGAACGCCCGGCCGGGGCAGAAGGTCGTCATCGAACTGACGCACTACCCGGAAGACGGCTGCAACGCCGAGGGCGTGATCACCGAGGTGCTGGGCGAAAGCGGCGAGCCGGCCGTCGAAACGCAGGCCGTCTGTCGTGCGTTCGGTCTGGAGCTGGAGTTTCCCGTCGAAGCGGTCGAAGAAGCCCGCGCGCAGGTGCGCGCATACGACAAGCATCCCCAACGCTACACCAAAGACCGAGTGGACCTGGCCGAGACATACACGCTGACGATCGATCCGCCCGACGCGCGCGATTTTGATGATGCGATCAGCATTGAGCGCACGGACAAGGGCTGGGAACTGGGCGTGCACATTGCCGACGTCGCCGCGTTCGTCAAGCCCGGCGGGGCGCTCGATGCCGTGGCGCGCGAGCGCGGCAACAGCGTCTACCTGCCGCAACGCGTGATTCCCATGCTGCCCGAGGTGCTTTCCAACGGCATCTGCTCGCTTCAGGAAGCCGTGCCCCGCCTGGCCAAGAGCGCCTTCATCACCTACGACGAGCAGGGCCACGTCCAGTCCCGCCGCTACGCCAGCACCGTCATCCATTCCAATCACCGTCTGACTTATCTCGAAGCGCAGGCGCTGATCGACGGCAACCCCGACGAAGCGCGCAAGCACGCGCGCAGTGAAACCGAGTACGACGACGAGTTGGTCGCCGCTTTGCAGCGCATGGACATGCTGGCGCGCGTCATTCGCAAGCGCCGTTTCAAGCAGGGCATGATCGTGCTCGACCTGCCGGAAGTGGAGCTGATCTACGATGACAATGGCAACGTGACCGACGCCGCCCCGGAGGACGACGCCTTCACCCACCGTGTCATCGAGATGTTCATGGTGGAGGCCAACGAAGCGGTGGCGCAGCTCTTCGCCGATTGCAACGTGCCGCTGCTGCGTCGCGTGCATCCCGATCCGGCCGCGCCGGACATGGACGAACTACGCCAGTTCGCACGCGTGGCCGGGTACAACATCCCCGCCAACCCGACGCGCAAGCAGTTGCAGACGCTGCTCGATGCCGTGCGCGATAAGCCGGCGGCGCGCGCCGTACACCTGGCCGTGCTGAAAACGCTCACCCAGGCCGCCTACTCCCCGGCGTTGCTGGGCCACTTCGCCTTGGCCAGCGAACATTACGCGCATTTCACCAGTCCCATCCGCCGTTATCCCGACCTGACGGTTCACCGCCAGCTCCAGGCCGCGTTCGACCTGCTCGACGGCAAGCCGATGCCGCGCTCCGCCAAGCGGCGCAAGCCGTTCGGCCGCGATCTCGCCGAAGATCCGCGCTGCGCCCCGGCCGAAGAACTGGAAGCGCTGGGCAACCATTGCTCATCCACCGAGCGCAACGCCGAACAAGCCGAGCGCGAACTGCGCAACGTACTGGTGATGAAACTGATGCAAAGCCACGTCGGCGATACGTTCCCCGGCACCTGCACCGGCGTCACAAGCTTCGGCGCGTTCATCCAGATCGACAAGTACCTCGTCGAAGGCCTGATCCGCACCGGCGAACTGCCCGGCGCCCCGGCCGAACACTGGCGTTTGAACAGCGACCTGGGCTGCCTGGTCGCCCAGCGTTCGGGCAAGCGCATCGCGCTCGGCGACACGTTCCCCGTGCGCATCGAAAAGGTGGACGTGGCCCGGCGCGAGATGGACCTGCGCATCGTCGGGGAAACGCGCAGCGTCCAGGGCAAGCCGCATAAACAACCCAAGAGCAAGCCGAAGCATTCCAATCGCCGCAATGTGAAAAACACGCGAGATCGCCGCAAACGCCGCGGACGACGATGACGTTGCGCGGGTTGTTTTCGGTGTGCGGTGGACTAGCTCATGAAAAGCGGAGCAAGCACCAGAGAGATGACGCCCGCTGCAATTCCAAATTGGCCGGCCAAGGTTTTTCTCGCTCGGTATCCCAGACCGATCCCCAGCAATTCAAAAATCATGAACCATGGAATGAGCGATAGTTGAGGGTAGCAAAGCCCACCGTTGGCAGTTGGGGTTGCCGATGTTCGCAGGTGGTGATTGATCGTGATATTTGCGATCAGGACTCCCCATCCCAATACCACAAAGGTCGCCGCAAGAATGCTCTGAATGCGAACGGATCGAATCACGGCCGGCTCGGCCTTTTCTTGGGCTGCCGCCGGCGCGCTCCGTTGTTCTGCGGAGGCCTGATACGCTTCGGGAGGGTCAAGCTCTGCGATGATCGCACGGACCCGGACGGCATCGGGTGAAGGTCCGTGTCGCTCGTTGAGTATTTCGCGAATTTGCGATGCGATCTCGTCGGTGATCGCCTGGCGCTCGGTGCGCGACATGCCCTCCTTGAGCAGCACGTTGTCGATCGCGTCCAGATGCGCATCGATGCTGCGCTGGACTTCTTCGGCATCGTGGGTGTTGCGCTGACTCATGGTTGACCTCCAGCCAATAGTTTGTTCACCGCGCCCGTGACGTCCCGCCAATGGTCCGTCATTTCGCGCAGCCGCGATCGCCCCAGACGTGTCATTCGGTAATATCTGCGGGGTGGGCCGCTGGGCGATGGTGATGCGCGAACTTGCAGGTATCCCTCGCGCGTCAGACGCGCCAACAGCGGATACACCGTGGACTCCGTCATGGACAGGGTCTCGGTGCGGTTGATGCGCTGCAGCAACTGGTATCCGTACGCTTCCCCTTCGGCCAGCGCTGCCAGCACGATCAACTCCACCACCCCCTTACGAACTTGCGCAACCCAGGACTTCATGGCCACCTACCTCGTTATTTTGTATATCGTAATACGATGTAGTAGTCAAGTCAAGGCCATCTCGCTACATTGTGGAGATGAATCTGATCGGTGACGTACCGGACGCCGCGGCGCAGGAAATCACACAGGTTCTGGCCCGTTCATCGCACGTGCGCATCGAGCGCATCGTTTCAGCGGGGCAGGTGTCCGAGCCCGGTTTCTGGTACGACCAGGCCGAGCACGAGTGGGTGTGCGTGTTGCAGGGCGAAGGGCATATCGCATTTGAGGATGGCGAAGTCGCTGAGCTGAAGCCCGGCGACTGGATGAACATCGCAGCGCATCGCAAACACCGCGTGACGTTTACCCGCGCTGATCCATCCACCATCTGGCTGGCGGTTTTTTACACGTAAAACCCCCGCCGTGCACGGCGGGGGTTGTATGCTATGGTCGGTTTGTGATTGTTCCGATCCGGACCTTTGTCTTTTGTCGCTTTGCTCGAAAACACTCGGGTCCGGCTGGAAATAAAAAAAACCGATTCACTGAGCAACGGATTAACGGATTCAGACCATTTCCTTCAGGCCCTTGAGCGGGCGGATTTTCACGACGTTGGAGGCGGGCTTGGCCTTGATCATGATCTCTTCGCCGGTGAAGGGGTTGATGCCCTTGCGCGCCTTGGTGGCCGGCTTCTTCTTCACCACGATCTTGCACAGGCCGGGGATCGTGAACATCTGCGGTCCGCGCGGCTTGAGGTTCTTGGCGATCAGGCCTTCCAGCGATTCGAACACGGCGGCGACGTCTTTGCGCGTCAGTTCGGTCTCTTCGGCGATCACGCTATAGACCTGGCTTTTGGTCGGGGCTTTCTTCGCGGCGGTGGTGGTCTTCTTAGCCATGGGTAATAACTCCATCTATTGGGGATTGAGATGAGTCCGGCCGGACGCTTTCCATAGCGTCCACACAATGCGCACGTTATACAATCATTTCGCAAGGAAAAAAAGGGGGTTTGGGCATTTGGGGATAAAAAATTAGCATCTATACAGGGATGAAATGAACTCGTCGCCGATGGCTCAACGCCCCAGACGGCCTTCCGTCCCCGCCTGGAGCCGCACCAGGTTCGACCGGTGCCGCACGATCACCAGCACCGCCATCACCCCGCACACCGCCGCCAGGGGCCAGACCGTCGCCCAATCCCATCCCCGCGCCGAGGCGATCACCGCGAACCAGCCCGGCAAGACCACCGCCGCCGTCACGCTGGCCAGCGAGACGTACCGCAAACAGCTGGCGACCAGGAGCCAGGTGGCCAGCGCAGCCAGTCCCGCCAGCGTCAGATAGGGCCAAAAACCAAGCAATATCCCCAATCCCGTCGCCACGCCCTTGCCCCCGCGAAAGCCCAGCCACACCGGAAACACGTGCCCCAGCATCGGCATCACCGCCACCGCCATCCACATCCAGACCGCCCCGGCGGTCAGTTCCGCCACGCCCGACCGGGCCCATCCAAACCACAAACCCACTGCCAGAACAGGAGCGGCCCCCTTCAGCACGTCCAGTGCGAAACAGATCAGCCCCCACCCGGCGCCGACCACCCGGCCGCAGTTGGTCGCGCCGATGTTCTTCGAGCCGTGCTGGCGGATATCCACCCCGTGTGCCCGGCCGATCAGCAGGCCGAACGGGATCGAACCGGTCAGGTACGCCGCCGCCATTGCGATAAACCATGCGTAATCCGTCATGCCCGTTATCATACCCGTTTAGCGATCGATCGAAGATCGACGCGGTCAGCCAAGGAGTCCCTTTTCCGTGAGTGAAAGCATTTGCATTCAGATCAAGCGTCTGCCGCACGGCCGGGGTGTCCCGTTGCCCGATTACCAGTCCGCCCATGCCGCGGGCATGGATATCCACGCCGCCATCGAGCAGCCGCTCACCCTCGCGCCGGGACAGATCATCATGATCCCATCCGGCTTCGCCATGGCGCTGCCCGTTGGATACGAAGCGCAGGTCCGCCCGCGCTCCGGCCTGGCCTGCAAGCACGGCGTCACCATTCCCAATGCGCCCGGCACCATCGACGCCGACTACCGCGGTGAAGTGAAAGTCGCCCTGATCAACCTCGGTCCGCAGGCCGTCGATATCACGCCCCACATGCGCATCGCCCAGATGGTCATCGCGCCCGTGTCTCGCGCGCAATGGCAGGAAACCGACAACCTGCCCGACTCCGAGCGCGGCGAGGGTGGATTCGGACATACCGGGCATTGAGATTGTCGATTGGGTTCAGAATAACTCTGCGCTTCTTTGTGCCTTTGCGGTGAATATCGTTTTCTTTACGTCGCGCAGATCATCCGGCGGCGCAAAGAAAATCCTCCCTGAACCACGCAAGTGGCAGGAAGGAATTCCCTCGAGTCCGGGCCCTCTTCATGATGCCCCCTCGCGATCGTCTTTCTCCCCTCCGTCATTTCTCCCCTCTGCCCCGTTCGACGAAGCAGAAGGACTGACGCACGAAAGGATTCAACGCAACGTACGTGCCAGTTGCGTGGCACAGATGGGGAAAGGCGCGTAAGCGTCTTTGTAATATAATCTTACGGATTAAAAAATCATTTGCAGACCGCATTGGAAAGCGCTTTATTCTCTGGAATGGGGCAATTTCCCCAACCCTCAGAGGGGCTTTGCGTGATTTGCCAGACGCGTGAAAAGGTCGTTGTATATCCGGTCCGCCCGGCAGGCCGTCGCCAGGCGCATGGGTCGTCCCGATGGATCGGCCTGCCAGGTCATTTGTGCGGTGAGCTTTGGCGTCGCCGTCATGCGACTGGGGCACCACAGCGGCTCAATCAACCACGCCACCGGCGCCAAATCCCAGATCACCTTCGAGGCGCCGGGATGATTGGGATCGTGTTGCATGAACAGGCGCACCAGTTCGTCTCCGATCGGGCTGCGCCCCGCGGCGTGAGTTTCGAGGGTGCGGGCGTCGAGTCGCAATGCCTCGGCCACGCCTTCGCAGGGAATCTGCACCAACGGCACATTCGACTCGAAGATGAAACGCGATGCCGCGATGTCGCCGCACAGGTTGTACTCCTGCGCGCTGCCGGTCTCGTGCGGCTGACCGGCCAGCCAGACCAGCACCATGCGCTCGGCCAGGCGCGGTTCGAGCTGCAATGCGGCGGCGATGTTGGTGATCGCGCCGATGGCAATCACGTAGAGCGGCTTGTCATCAGGTCCGTCCATGGCCCGGCGGATCAGGTCGTCAGCAGCGGGAGTGGGTTGGGGATCGGGCGTACCCCCGCCCTGAAGGGCGGGGCTTGGAGAGGGTGAATCGCTGGAATCATCCCCCTCACCCAGTCGCTCCCCCACCTGGGGGAGAGGGGTCGTTGTTGAGGTCAGCCACTGCGTGGCGCCGTGCAGGATGATTGGCCGATTTGCACAACCGCAAGCGGCGATGGCCACGATGCGATTGATCTCATCGTAACCGGCGCGCATGCCCTGCCCGGGCGTGGTGTGCTGCCTTCGGACGAACGGCGCGGCGTAAATCGCTTCAACACGAATCCGCTCCGCAGCCAAAAGCGCGTAGACGAGGGCGAACTGGTCGTCGATCTGGTTGCCCGCATCGGTATCGATCACCGCGCGCACGCAACCCTGCGGCGGCTGAAGGCGATGTTCGTACCACGCGCGGTTCATGGATACATTCAGGATGCAAACAGTTGCTTCAGGCGTTGGCCCAGGCGCACCCAGCGCAGTTCGCGGGCGAGCTTGACCAGGCGGGGATCGCGCGGGTCGATCTTGCGCGCGCGGCGGAGCCAGGCGCGGGCGCGACGGAAGCGCCCCAGACGCATGTTCGCCACCACCAGGTTGCCCATCGCAACCGTGTAGGCGGGATTGAGTCGCACGGCCAGGCGGGCCTGGCGCTCGCCTGGTTCCAGTTTCCCGCCCTGAAGCAGCGCCACAGCCAGGAGATGCGCCAGGCGCGGATCGACCGGTCGCAGGTGCGTCAGACGTCGGTAGGCCAGAGCCGCCTGATCGTAGAGCCGCGCTTCCATCAGCAGTTGCGCCAGGTGCTCGGTGAGGATCGGATCGGGCGCGCGGCGTTGCAGGCGATCGGCAATGCGCAGTCGGCTGCGCGCCTCGGCGAGTTTCTTCTGCGCCAGATCGAGCTGCGCCAGTTTGAGATGCGCTTCAACGCGTTTGGGGTCCAGTCGGGTGGACTGCTCGAATGCGCGGCGCGCCGCGACCTGATGTCCGGTGCGCCAGGCCAGCTCACCGAGGTAGAAGTAGGCCTGCGCGTTGTCGGGATCGAGTTCGACGACGCGTCGGAATTTCTCTGCGGCCTCGGCCGGGCGCTCCATCTCGATCAGCAGGTTGCCCAGGTCGAGCAGGGCTTCCATGTCGCCGGGCTGATGGCGCAGTTGCTCGATGTAGCTGGTGTAGGCGCGGTCGAGTTGTCCGCAGGCCCAGTAGGCCTCGCCGAGCCGCGCGCGGACCTGATCGTCGGCCGGGTCCAGCTCCAGCGCATGCCGCCAGCACCAGGCAGCCCGACGGTATTGGCCCCGCTCCATCAGCGACATCGCAATGTTGTAATACGCCTTGGCCGAATGCTCGTTGATCTGCATCGTCCGGTAGAACATCAACTCGGCCTGATCGTGCTGGCCGAGCTGGGCGTAGGCGGCGATGCGGTTGGCGTAAGAGGCCTCGGACTGCGGATCGAGCCGGGCGGCGCGGTTGAAGTAGCGCAACGACTCAGTCGGGCGATTCACCCGACAGAGGTTGATCCCCAGCAGATTCAACAGCTCGGGGTCTTCGCCGTCGCAGTTCAGCGCCTGTTCGTAGGCGTCGACCGCTTCGGCGTAGCGGTTCATCTGTTCGAGCGTCAGGGCGAGATTGAAATGCCACTCGCCGTGGTACGGATTGACGCGGATCGCTTCGCGCAATTCACGCAGGGCGTCCTCCCATCGGCCCGATTCGTACAGTTCGTGTGCCCGCTCGGCTCGTTGCTCGGCTTCCTGCCAATCGTTCATGGTCGTCGACCTGCCGCTCTCCAGCGTGCGTGAAAAAGAAGATGTAAATTCCTGTCCTGTGCCATACCCGGACCGGGTTGGTCGGGGTATATTGTATAAACCCACCGTCGAGACCGCGAGAAAAAAAATATGACCGGCCCCAACTGCAAATCGTTCGCTCTTCCATCGGCCTGCCGGCTGTGGATGATCGTCGCGGTGATGCTGTATGTGGGCGGCGTTGCATGTCTTGCGCAAAACGGAAGCTCCACCCGTCCGGAGACCGATCGCCTCTCCTCCGAACAGGAAAAAGACCTGAAGCTGCTGATGGGCGTGCTCAGCGACACGCGGATCGACGATGCCAAGCGCCGCGATGCCGCCGGGGCGCTGCTTTCGCGCCGCTGGCCTGCCGCGGACAAGGCGCTGAGCGCCGCGCTGGGGCAATCGACCGAACCCACCACCCCGCGCCTGATCGCCCAGGCCATCGCCCAGGCGGACGATCCGCCGCGCCTGCTGGTCGAGCCGCTGTTTGCCTTGCTCTCTCACGCCGAGCCGACGTTGCGCAAGGCGGCCGCTTCGGCGCTGGCCCGGTACTCCGATCGCCATGTGCTGATGCGGCTGATCCGGTTGACGCAGGACGAAAAATCCGATCAGGCGCAGCGTCTGGCGGCGGTCGATGCGCTGGCCGAGCAATACCAGGCGCGCGCGGTGGGAGCGCTGGTGACGTTGGCCGATCCCGCCTGGCCGCAGCCGATCCGCGAGTATGCGATGGCGCGCCTGGCCGAGACCACCGGCATCAGCGAGTTCGGTTACGACGCCGCGGCATGGCGGCGCTGGTGGGACCAGGTGAAAGATCTGCCGCCGCAGCGCTGGCTCAGCGGCATGCTTAAATCGCTGTCCCGCCGCAAGGCCGAGCTGGAAACCGACCGCCAGCGGCTCATGGAGAAAACCACCGAAACCTTCAACCGCCTGTATCGCGTCACCGATGAAAAACAGCGCCCGGCGCTGCTGATCGAGATGCTGGGCGATCCCTACGACCCGGTGCGCCTGCTGGCGATGCGCATCGTCGAGCGGGAATTGATTAACGCCAAGCCGATCGGCCCGGAAGTCCGCCAGGCGACGCGCGACCATCTGACCGACGCCAACGCGAGCGTGCGCGCCGCCCCGGCCGAGGTCTTGCGCGACCTGGCCGACGAACCGGCGGCGAAGATCGTCACCGAACAATTGCTCGGCGAGCAGGACCCGGCGGTGCGCACCGCTTACCTTTCGTTGCTGGCGCGGTTGCCCCAGGCCCCGGCCGTCGAGTCGGTGCTCGTTCTGGCCGAACGCCAGGCGGCGAACGGTGCGACGGCGGCGGTGCTTGTGGCGTTGCACGAAGCCAGGGTCCTCAACGCGCAGCAACAAGCCCGCGCTTTGGGCTATGCGCGTCAGTTGATCGAGGCGCCGGCGTCCAAACCGGATGAATCCGTGGTGCGCTTGCTGGGACGCTTGGCCGAGCCGTCGGATGAGTCGGCCCTGGTGGAGTTGATGAAGCAGGGCGAGCCGGCGGTGCGTCGCGCTGCGGCCGAGCCGTTCGTTGCCGGTCGCTTTGCCCCCGAACCGTTGTATGCGTGGTTCGGCGATGAGGTGCTGGGCGGCAAGGCGATCGACGCCGCCGCGGCCCACGGCCAATCGATGGAGATGATCGAAACGCTGTTCCGGCACGAGCCGGGCACGGGTGAATTGCAGCAGTCCTGGATCGGCGCGATGGTCGGCGTGGCCAAACGCCTGAACCTACAGGATCTGGAGCGACTCGATGCTGCACTGGCCGGTCAGCCCGCCGACCGCTCGGCGTTGCGGCGCGCCGTTCTGAACACGGTGTTGCCCGGCGAGGAGCAACCGATCGATTCCGTTCGGCGCGCCCTGCTGTTGCTGGAGTTGGCCGAACTGCAATTGGCCGAAGGCCAGGGCGAAAGCGCCAAGGCGCTGCTGAATCGACTGGCGACGGTGAAGTCGATGCCCGATGAAGCAACCGATCGCCTGCTGGCGCTGCGGATCCGCGCCTTCCTGGCGGCCGATGATGTGGAGGAGGCGTTGAAGCTGGCAGGCCAATGGCTGGGGCGCCAGCCCCGGGCCCAGGGCGTGGTGGCGACGCTGTTGCTCGATGCGATCGACAAGCGGCTGGCCGATCGCGAGACCGACCAGGCGGCCGCGATGATCGCGCGCCTGCAACAACTGGTAGGTGAGTTGACCGATCGGGAACTGGTCGAACGGCTCCGTCGCGCCAAGGAGAAATTGAGACAGATGCAAAGTCCGACCGCCACCGGCGCCGAGGGTGCCCCCGCCGCCACGGTGGAGAAAACTTCCGAAGCCGCGCCCCCCTCGCCATGACCGCCATCTCTTTGCGAATCGTTTGTGCTTAGTGGAACTCAACGTGATTGCTGTAGTCCAGACATTGATGGATTGGCTCGACGCCGTGGGACAGAATCCGCTGCTGGCCTACGGCGTGATCTTCGTCGTGCTGGTGCTGGCCGGCTCGGGATTGCCCGTCACTGAAGAATTGCTGGTGGTGACCGCGGGCTTTCTGCTCAGCAGCTACCCCGAGCGTTACGACTGGTACTGGTTGTTCCTGATCTGCTACACGGGTATCCTGATCGCCGACTCGGTGATCGTGTGGATCGGTTGGCATTTCGGCAAGGCGGTTCTGCATCGTCGATGGATCAAGCGGCTCTTGCATCCCAGACGGTTGATGTGGGCGCGGCACCGCATCCGTGAACACAGTGTGGGCATGATCGCCGCCAGCCGGTTCATCCCCGGTTCACGCTACGCCACGTTACTGCTGACCGGCATGATGCACGTGCCCCGCTGGAAGTTTCTGGCCACCGATGCCGTCGCGGCAGTCTTCTCCGTGGCGCTGCAACTGGCAATCGGCTACGGCTTGGGTTCGCTCTATTCGGGCATCAACGAGGTGGTCGAACACCGCGGCCTGGTGGCGCTGATCATGCTCGGCATCGGTCTGGTGATTGTGGGTGCGTACATCTTCTACAAACGCTCGCGCTCGGATCGAAAATGCCAATCCGTCCCCGACCCGGCTGCCTGACAACCCGCGACTCGATTTTTCATCTTCCGACATAAGCTATTTTGATTAAGTTGCTTATGTGACATGATCCGGGTTTTTGATGGTTTAAATTCCGCTAGATCCCCTTGCGTCATTCATGCCGGGCTTGTACGAGCCGCGACGGTGAGGAAGCGGTCCGCACGGCACCCGAACCCGGCGGGGCAGGTGCGGTCATTGACCTGCGGGAGAGCGAAAAGTCGGACGCGGATCAACGGCCCGACGGACGCTCCCTCACCGTCGCGGCTCGTTCGGACCGGACACAAACCTTGCAAGACGCTCTAATTGAGTTCGGTGTGCACGGGCTTGTCGTCGTCGCCGAGGCGGACCGTTTGCAGCAGGTGGAGTTTGATGGCCGGGTGCGCCGGGCCTCCGGCCAGGCAGAACGCGATGACCGGACGGGGCGTGTCGGTGAAAAGATGCAGCGTGACGGAGGCGGTGTTCATCGGCCGGCCTTCGCAGGCCCGATGCAGCAGCGCAGCGTGCTGATCGATCCACGCACGGACGCCGAACAAGGCGGCCATGCCCTGATGCACGTGAATGCCATCGGCGCGGTGCATCGCATGCAGCGCGCCGCCGGAATCGATGGCCAGCTCCACGTTTTCATTGAGCGGACAACGCACCGCCAGCAACTGCAAATCCTCAACATATGCTGTCAGCGATGACGGACGTTGCGCGGTCGGCTGGGTTGGTTCCTCGGCTGCGGGCTCTTCATGTGTTGTCGTGATCGGTTCGTCCTCGCCAAGTTCATCCGGTTCATCGGTGTGCAGGCGCAGCGGCGGCGGAGAATCGGCGGCCCGAGGCATCGGCGGTTCGGGGGCTTCGGTCGGCTCGGGCAACCGCTCGGTCAGGAAGCGGAGCAGCGCGGCCCAGGCGGGTTCGGCATGGGTGCGGGGCGGATTGCGATAGATTCCAAACCGCTGCTTGTTGATCGGCTGCATGCGCGGGCGGGTGCCGATCCACTCGGCCGGAAGATGCAGGAAGTTCTGCACGGCCTGGGCGATCTTATCGGCGGCGAGATCGGCCTGCTCCTCTCGGCAGCCGGCGAGCATCAGTTGCACGCGGCGTTGTGCCGGGTCGATTTCGTCCAGTGGAAGGCGCGCCTGCTTGATCAGTCGATACGCCGCCACGACCGCCGCCTCATCGGCGCCGCTCAACAGCGTCCACGTGCCGATGGCCGCGCAGGCCGACCGCGCGATCGTCGTATCCGCCGCACCCACGCGCACCAGCCACAGCCCCACGCGATCGGCCAGTCCATCCAGGGCCGTATCCAGCGCCGGATCGGCGCCGGGCGAGACCAACGGAGCGGCCGGCTCACCGTGGACCAGTTCGATTTCCACCTGCTCTGCGAACAGGTGACAAATCGCCACCGGCCGATCGGGTCGGACGCGGCTGGCGGCGTATTGGCTGAGCCAGGGGTTGGCCAGGCCGGGCAGATGGCCGATCAGCACCGTCTCGGTGTGCGACGGCGCCATGGCCCGGATCGGCGTTTCGATCGGCGCCGTTTCGATTTCGACCGGTTGCGCTTCGGGTTCCGAAGCGGGTTTACTTTCCGATGCGGTTGCCTCGGGGCTTTGCTCCTGAACCGGGCGCGACAGATACATGTCCACCAGCGCTTCGATCGCGGCTTCCGTGCGGTCTTCGAAGTTGGTGGTTTCTCGTTCCATGCTCACAAAGCGTTATGCCCGGTTTGGACGGCGGTGTCAATGGAAAAAGTTTTGGCATGACCGGGCGATACGGTCATGGCATGCGGTGCTGGCGCTCGGCGCTCAAGCCATTTCCACGATGCTGTTCAATTCGCCGTACGGATTGATCTCGACGTTGCGGTTGTGCGGGTCGCTGGTCCATCGCCCGTCGACCACCAGTCGATACCGGTACCGACCGGGCGGCAGGGGCAGGCACAATTCCCACACGTCCAGTTTTTCATTGCGGCGCATGGGGGCGCGGGTCGGCTGCCAGTTGTTGAAATCGCCGGCGATCCGGATTTCATGTGCGTGGTTTTGCGGCTGGCAGAACAGGGCGCCCTGTTCGGTCTGACGCACGCCGTACAGATGCGCCAGGCGATCGGAGAGATGATTGCGGGATTCGCCGCGCGTCGGGCCGTCCGCCATGTCGCGCAGGCCCTGCGCGCCGGCGACATCGGGATCGGCCTCGAGTCGGCGTCGCATCTGGTCGGTTTTCTGCTGTAGCGCGCGGGCCCGGCGGACCAGTTCCGCAGCGCGGTCGGCCATGGGCGATGCGCCGGTCGATATGGAGCCGTCGATTTCCGCCTGGGCCGATTCTTCGGGCAGGATGACCTCGGGCAACGGATCGTTTGACGCCGGGGCGTGGGCCAGCAGGTGCGCGGCCAGTTGCTCGAAATCGTCGGCCCCGCGGCTGGTCGCATCGTACTCCAGGATCGGCTGGCCGAAGCCCGTCGCCTCCTTGATCTTGACGCTGTAGTGGATCGGCGCCGGCAGCACGCGCTTGCCGAACTGGCGATGCAGGTCGGCCAGGATTTCGCGCGCCTGTCGGGTGCGCACGTCGTACATCGTCGCCAGGACGTGCAACGTGGGTTTGTGCCCGATGCGCTTGCCCATGGCGTCGAGCGTGGCCGCCTGCTTGACCGCGCCTTTCAGCGCGAAGTAGCCGGTCTCCACGGGAATGATCACTTCCCCCGCGGCGCGCAGCGCGTTAAACGTCAGCAGACCGATGGAAGGAGGGCAATCGATCAGGCAGAAGCGGTAATCGTCGCGCAGCCGGTGCAGCACCGAGGCGAGGCGCAGATCCTTGTCCGGCTCGTTGGCCAGTTGACGCTCCACGGCGGCCAGCGCCACGGTGGAGGGAATCAGGTCCAGCCCGCTGGCGACCTGCCAGGTGATCGGGGCGGTGTTGAACGGCCGGTGACGATCGGCCAGCAGCGCATCGCCGATGTGTCCGCCGATCTGTTTTTCGGGCACCGCCAGCCCCAGGGCGCAGTGGCTTTGCGGGTCCATGTCGACCAGCAGCGTCTCCTGGCCGGCGCGCGCAAAGGCCGCGGCAAGATTGATCGCCGTGGTCGTCTTGCCGCATCCCCCCTTCTGGTTGATGATGGCGATGGTCCGCAAGGGACACCTCGTCCGTGAGGTCCAACGACCGATCCGTGAGCCCGGTAACCCGCCGACGGGCCTGTTAGGGGTTTCGCTATGTTTTCTATCGGACTGCCCCTCTCGGACGCTTGAAGATGGCCCCCGGTGTGGCATGCATACGCCCGTCATCGGCCCTAGAATATTGCCATGCGCTGTCCCCTGCTTACCGCCATGGTGCTGGTTCTGTGTGTTTGTTGTCCGGTTTTCGGCGATTGGCCGCAGTTTGCCGGTCCCGATCGCAGTGCGATCGTCGATTCCCGGGGCATCGCCCGCTCCTGGCCCGATACCGGGCCGCCGGTCCGGTGGTCGGTGGGTTTGGGTAAGGGCTTCGCGGGCCCGGCCGTGAAGGACGGCCGCGTCTACCTGCTGGATCGGCCCGACGACGATCGTGATGCCCTGCGTTGCTTCGATCTGAAAAGCGGCAAGCAACTCTGGCGGAAAACCTACGATGCTCCCGGTCGGCTGCCCGGCTATCAGGGCTCGCGCGCCGTGCCCGCCGTGGACGAGAAACACGTGTACACCGTCGGCACGTTCGGTCACGTGCGCTGCAACGATCGCATGACCGGCGCGTTGGTCTGGCAGATGCATTTGTTCGAGCAATTCGGCGGCGAGCTGCCCAAGTGGGGCACGTCGCAATCGCCCCTGCGTTACAAGGATTGGTTGATTCTCGCGCCCTGCGGAACGGATGCGGGATTGATCGCCGTCGCCCCCGATACCGGCCGACTCGTCTGGAAGACCGAGCCGATCGGACAGTTGCACCACACCTCGCCGATCGTCTTTCCCATTGCCGGGCGCGATCAGATTCTGTTCATCACCACCGAGGGCGTGTTCGGGTTCGATGCCGCCGACGGAAAAACGCTCTGGCGTTACACGGGCTTTCGCGCCAAGCGATTCATCCCCTGCCCGATCGCGGTCGATGAAAACCGCGTGTTCATCACCGCCGGTTATAACGCCGGCTCGCGCATGCTCCGCATCGAACAACAGAACGGCCGATTCGCGGTTAAAGAACTGTGGCGGAACGAAGAGATCGGCGCCCAAATCCACCAGCCGCTGCTGTACAAGGGCCATCTCTACGCGGCGTGCAACACCAACAATCGCAACGACGGCCTGGTCTGCTTCACGCTGGACGGCCAGATCAAGTGGAAAACCGGATTGCGCCCCAATTTCGAGCGGGGCGGGCTGATTCTGGCCGGCGATCTGCTGCACATCGTCGACGGACGGCGCGGCACGCTCCACCTGGCGAACATCGATCCGGCCGGCTACCACGAAATCGCAAGCTGCTCGATGTTGAACACCCGCATGGCCTGGGCGCCGCCGGCGCTGTCCGACGGCCTGCTGCTCATCCGCGATCAGGACACGATGAAGTGCCTGGACGTTTCCGCGCGCAAGTAAGACAAATCACAAAGGCACAAAGAAAGAATCATTTTATTGACGGGATTAACAGGATGATCAGGATAAAGAAATAAAAAACTATCCAGTCAATCCTGTTAATCCTGTCAAAAAATATGCTTTATGCCTTTGTGGTTTCATTCAATGATTGCGAAATAGTCCCAGCGGCAGCGTGTCGCGATCGCGTTCGTCCGTTATCACTTCGGGGATCGGCCTGGAGATGATGATCGGCTCGCGATCCAGCACTTGCTCCATCGGGATGATCAGCCAGTCGGCCTGCTCGATCTGTTGCGAGGTTGGATTGCCCGTCTGGTGTCGGCCGAGCAATGTCTGCAGTGGGTTGTATCCGGTGTTGATGAAGACAATGGATGAACCGTCGCCGGCGTGTTCGCGCACCTGCTGTACGAATTGTTTGACATTCTCACCCAAACCGGTGCGCCCGGCGGGGGTGAACCATCCGGCGTAAACGAACATGCCGATGGCAACGGCCGCGGCGATCAGCGCCGCGCGCGTGCTGCTGAACGATCGCTCGCCCAGGGCCGTCAGCAACCACCATCCCGCGGCAATCGAGGCGACCGGCAGGGCCGGAGCGATGTAATCGGCCCGCGTACTGCCGGAGAAGCTGAACACGACCACCATCAGCAACACCCACAAAAACACCGGCCCCAGCGCATGACCGAACCATTTCCGCGGCTTCATGTGCGCGTACGCCAGCACCACGATCACCGACCACGGCGCAAAGACGTGCAGGAAATTCAGCGGCATGACCAGCAAGCCCTCCAGAAGATGCCACAAGCCGCCCCCGCTGACGCGATCGACCACTTCATCGCCGACCAGCACCTGTTTGAAATGTTGCGGATCGATTCGGTATACGCTCCACGCCCATGCTCCGAACAATCCCGCAGCCAGCGGCAGGCCCCATGCGATGCCGCTGCGCCGCACCGCGGCCCATCGCCCGGCGATCAGTTTCGAGCCCAGCACGAGGTAGATCACGATGACGACGGCGGGCACGCCCTTGGTCAACGCCGCTCCGGCCGTCGCACCCCAAAGCAGCAGTTGCCATGGCAGACGCCGGCGGGCGGGGGCGTCTTCAGCGGATTTCAGCAGCACGGTGGCCGCGGCCCAGCCCCCCGTCATGAAAGCGGTCAGCAGCATGTCCGGCCGGGCGGTGTAGATCAGCTTCGCCGTGGCGTAGCAGGCCAGCCAGATCAGCGCGCACACCGCGCCGAATCCGATGGGTTGCGTTTTGTCCGGAGGGGGACGTTGCGAATCATCGGCGCGGCGCATCAGCCACGGCCCGGCAATTAAAATCGCGCCCAGCGCGAAGGCGGCTCCCAGCAGCGATGGCAACTTGAGCACCCATTCATCCCAGCGCCCGGTCACCTTGATCGCCAGCGCGCCGATCCAGTTGTACATCGGGGGCTTGGTGGCGGGGATCGCATCGTGCGGTTGGGCGGCGCTGCGGCGCATGTTCTCGCGCGGCAGCAGCCAGCGGTCGTGATGGACGATGTCGGCGCTGTAGGCGATGGTCTTGGATTGATCGTTGTCGTACAGGTCGCTTGGGCCGGACAGGCGCAGCGTCAGCGCCACGGCGAGCAGGGCGGTCAGCATCGCCGGGCCTGCGAGGCGTCGTGCCGCTTCGCGTTGCCCGTTCATGGCCGAGCTTATAACATCAGCGGACCGCGCAAACAAACGAACCCCGTCCCGCCGCACCGCTCGTCTTGTCCTCAGCATGGCTCAACTGGCAATCATCATCCCCGCCTACAACGAGCGCCGCCGCATCGGCCCCACGCTCGAGGCCATCCGTGAACACGCCGAACAGCACCGCCTCGACTGGCGGGTGATCGTGGTCGACGACGGCTCGACCGACGGCACCGCCGAGATCGTGCGCACCTTTGAGTGGGGACCGATCGCAACGACCGTGCTGGTCAACGAGCGCAACCTCGGCAAGGCCCGTTCGGTGCGGCGCGGCATGCTCGAGGCCGACGGCGAAATGCGTCTCATGTTCGACGCCGACTCCTCCGCGCCGATCGACCAGATCGACAAGCTGCTGCCGTACCTCGCTGAGGGATACGATGTGGTGATCGGTTCGCGCTCGATGCCCGAGACGCAACTCAACCCGCCGCAGGGACCGTTCCGCCGTTTGCTCGGAGCGTGCTTTCGCTTGTTTCGCAAGATGCTTCTGCTGCGCGGGCTGAACGACACGCAATGCGGCTTCAAGCTGTTCACCGCCGACGCCGCGCGACAGGTGTTTACCGAGCAGACCGACACCAGCTTCGCCTTCGATGTGGAAGTGTTGGCCCTGGCCGAGCGGATGGGCCATCGCGTGAAAGAGGTGGGCATCGTCTGGCACGATTCCAAGCCGTCGCGCGTGAACACGTTCACCGATTCGTTCGGTATGTTCTTCGCCACCTGGCGGATCTGGTGGCGCATGCGGCGGTACAAGCCGGCCGAATCGTAACACCCCACTTCCCGCGATGTTTGGTGTACACTACCGGCCATGAACGCCGCCACCGACAAGCCGCGCGTCCTCACCGGCGACACGCCCACCGGCTCGCTCCACCTGGGCCATTATGTCGGCTCGCTGGAAAACCGCATCGCCATGCAGGACGAATACGACTGCTATTTCCTCATCGCCAACGTCCACGCCCTGACCACCCGGGCCGACCGGACCGCCGACGTCCGCCGCGATACGCTGGAGATCGTCAAGGACTGGATCAGCGTCGGCATGGACCCGAACAAATCGACGTTCGTGTTGCAGAGCGAAGTGCCCGCCATCGCCGAACTGACCTGGTATTTCGCGATGCTTCTGGGCTACGGCCGACTCATGCAGAACCCCACGCTCAAGGACGAGATCGTCGTCAAGGGCAAGGCTGACAGCTACTCGTTCGGCTTCCTGCTCTATCCGGTCGGCCAGATCGCCGACATTCTCGCCTTCCGCCCGGCATGCGTGCCCGTGGGCGAAGACCAGGTCCCGCACATCGAGATGTGCCGGGAAATCGCCGCGCGCTTCAACATCCTCTACTGCACCGAGACGGCGCAGCAGAAGGGTTCGATGGAAAAGAAACTCAAGCGCGCCATGGCCGAAGGCGTCGAGGGCGTGTTCCCCATTCCCGAAGCGAAGGTCGGCCGCATCGCTCGCCTCACCGGCATCGACGGCAAGCAGAAGATGAGTAAGTCGCTGGGCAACGCGATCTTTTTGGCCGACGAACCCAAAGCCGTGCAGAAGAAGATCAACAAGGTGTTCACCGGGCGCGGCTCGATGGACGATCCGCCCATCGTCGAAGGCAATACCGTCCTGGAATACCTGCGCGCCTTCTGCCGCGATGAATCGAAAGTCGCCGAGCTGACCGAACGCTACAGCGCCAGCGACCTGCGCGACGGCGATCTGAAAAAGGAAGTCGGCACGATCGTCAACGAACTGCTCGAGCCGGTCCGCACCAGGCGCGACGGGTTGGCCGATGACGATGCGATCGACGTACTCAAGTCCGGCACCGCCAGGGCCAACGCCGTCGCCGAGCAAACGCTCCACCTTGCCAAGCAAGCGATGAAGTACAATTTCTTCGCGCGCGATCTGGCATGGCGCTGAATTGAACCACAAAGGCACAAAGAAAGAATCATTTTATTGACGGGATTAACAGGATGATCAGGATAAAGAAATAAAAACCTATCCAATCAATCCTGTTCATCGTGTCAAAAAATATTCTTTGTGCCTTCGTGGTTTTGTAGTTTGATCGGTCTGGAACACTGGCGGGGTCATGTCATGCCGAAGGAACTGATGCTCACGAAGGTGATTGCGACGCTGGGGCCGGCCAGCGGTGATGCGGAAACGATTGGCCGCATGATCGACGCCGGTGTGCGGGTGTTTCGCATCAATTTCTCGCACGGCAGTTTCGACGATTACCAGCGGCTTCTTGAAAACGTGCGCGATGTGTCGGAACAATGTAACCGTCCCATAGCCGTGCTGGGTGATCTGTGTGGCCCGAAGATCCGCGTCGGCACCGTGATCAATGGCGGAATCGAACTACCCGCCACCGGCGCCGTGCGCATCCAGACCCAACCGGTCATCGCCGGCGAACCGGGCGCCATCACCGATGGGCATATCACCATCAGTTGCGGTTACGAGCCGCTGGTCGACGAGGTGGAGCCGGGCGAGCCGGTGCTGCTGGACGACGGACAGATCGAATTGCGCTGCGAGAGCGCGGAACGGGAAGCCGATCCGCCGCACCTGGTCTGCCGGGTGGTGCACGGCGGTCTGCTTACCTCGCGCAAGGGCATCAATCTGCCGCAGACTCGACTGAGCGCCCCGGCGTTAACCGATTACGACCGGCAATGCGTGGAGTTTGCCGCGGATCACGATTTCGATTTCCTGGCGCTCAGTTTCGTGCGCCGGGCCGCCGACGTGGCGGAACTGAAAGACCTGATGCGCGAGCTGGATTGTCGGCCGGGCGAAGACCGCAGCGGACGGTTCCTGCCCGTCATTGCGAAGATCGAAAAGCCGCAGGCCCTGGATGAGATCGAATCGATCGTGGACGAGGCGGACGGCATCATGGTGGCGCGCGGCGACCTGGCGGTCGAAATGAGTTACGAGGCGGTGCCCGTGGCGCAGAAGCGGATCATTCGTCTTTGCCACGATTACGGCAAGCCGGTCGTCGTCGCCACGCAGATGCTTCAGAGCATGATCGAAAGCCCCACGCCCACGCGCGCCGAGGTCAGCGATGCGGCCAACGCCATTTTCGACGGCGCCGACGCGGTGATGCTCTCGGGCGAGACGGCGGTGGGACGCTGGCCCGTCGAAGCGGTGATGATGTTGCGGCGCGTGGCCGGCCGGGCCAATGCCTACCTGCGCACGGTGGCGCCTTGCAACGAACCGCCTCGTCACGTGCCCGACAGCCGGTTTCATTCCGAGGCGCTGGCGCGCGGCGTGGGGACGATCGTCCACGCCATGGACGCGGCGATGGTCATCGCCTGGTTCGCCGATGACGGATCGGTCGCCTATCTCTCGCGCAACCGCATGACGCGCCCGATCCTGGCCTTCAGCGACAACGAACGGGCGCTGCGGCGGCTGTGCCTTTCGCACGGCGTCATCCCCCGCACCATGGGGCGACCGGCCAGCACCTCCGAGTTTATTTCCGATGCCGAGCGCTACGCCCAAACGCACGGTTGGGCCGAGCAGGGCGATCCGCTGGTCTTCGTCCTCGGCGAGCCGATCACCTCCGCCGATGCGATCAACAACATCGTCACGCGCCGCCTCGGCGACTCGTCCGGCGGCTACGATTTCTGATTTTCCTCTCCGCTTGATCTGCATCAAATACACGCCCTACGATTTGGCTGATACTGCACGCGGCGGGGGATTGAAGGAGTGTTCCTGTGAAGAATTCCGCACCACCGCAATCGTTGCACGGCCACGCCGTCATGCGCATGATCGCCCAGGCCGACCCGCCCCACACCACCGCCTCGCTCCGGCAGGCCGTGGACGATGCCTTCGGCGAGAACACGCGCTTTCATACCTGCTCCGCCGATCGGATGGACCTGGATCAACTGCTGGGATTTCTCGTCGAGCGCGGCAAGGTGCAGCGGGCGGACGGCCGATGGATTTGCGATCCCGCCCAGATCTGCGATCACGAATAGTTCATCCATCCGTCGTTCGTGTGAAATAGTGAATCGGCCCGTCACGTTTGTTTTTTACTTTCCCTGCCGGTGTTGCTCTGCAACAAGACCGACACCCGGGCACAGGAGAGCGGTTATGGAATTGAACGTGGTTGAACAGGCCGCGGCCAAGGCGCTGATCGGGCTGAGCGAAGCACTGGGCCAATTCCCTGATGCACATGAGATCGACGCCACGGCGCGCAGCGTGCTGGACGTTTCCGTGGAAGAGCGGGTCTCTAGAGCGTCTCGCGTTGTTTGTGTTCGATCCGAACGAGCCGCGACGGTGAGGGAGCGGTCGTCGGGCCGTTGATCCGCCGGCCGCCCCACTTTCGCGGTCTTCCGCAACGTGGGCTGCGTCGCATCTTCTGTCCACCCACCTTGCCCTTCGGGCGAAGATGGGGCGCCCCGCGGGCGAATGACCGCACCTGCCCCGCCGGGTTCGGGTGTTGTGCAGACCCCTTCCTCAC
>JANQHK010000099.1 GCA_028282685.1 Phycisphaeraceae bacterium | reverse complement strand
TTGCGGCTCGAAGAAGAGAGAGCGTTGGCGACCCCGTCTGTTCGAGGAGAGTCCGCAACGCTACCCGTCACGTCCGCATTGAGCGAGAACGTGGTGCATATGTGTCGCGTGAAGAAGTAAATGGACTTTGAATAACATAGAAAAAAACTTGATTTTTTATAACTTAAATAGGAATAAATGATGGATTAAGAGAAAAGGAGGAACGCCACTGGAGCACAAGACCAGGCACCGAGGAAAATCAGAAATCAGAAATACGCTGCCCGGGGCGTTCCCGGGTAAACGAATCGTGGATGGTCTCTGATCGGAGTGAAAGAGACGCACTGGAACTTGTCCCTGAATGAGAAAAGGGAACAACAGAAAGGAGCCTTGGAAATGAAACGTATGCTCGTTACTTTTTCCGTTGCTGCGCTGTTGGCAGTCATCGGCGCCAACGCCAACGCAGGCGTTTTCAACTGGACTGGTGGTTTCGGCAACATCAATAGCACGAGCTATGACACCGGCACCAACCCGTTTGGAAATGCGACTGCCGACCAAGTGAACTTCACCAGCGGCGGACTTAACACCGGTTCCAGCACCTACAACCTCAATAACGACGATACGTACAACCTGTCGGGCACTGCCGCGTTTCGGAACTGGACTTCAGGTAAAGTCATCCGTTACGGGACCATCAATGCCTCGGGCAATGCGGTCACCGCCGTGTCCATATTGAGAGATGTCACGTTGAACCTCAGTGGCAACGCCAGCCACGTCGCTATGAGCGGCTCTGGTAACCACTTCCGCAGCTCGACCGTTAACTTCGCTACGGGGGACTGGACCGGGTCGATCTTCTTCTCCGGCTATGATTCCACCGCTGACGTCCTTAGTTGGCTCGGCGGCGGAAATGGCACCAACAAGCTGTTCCTTGACGGCACCGCCCTGACCCCCTCTGACGATGGAACCAAGTTCCTGCTCGAATACGTCGATAGCGGCGTCCCGACGTACGCCAACAATGACCACGGCGTTTTCCTGACCTTGGTTCCCGAACCGGCCTCGCTGGCTCTGCTGGGCCTCGGTGGTCTGATGATGGTCCGCCGTCGCAGGGCGTAAAGATTTGTCAGAATGGTTGTGATGCGTATGTGACGATCCGCGTCTCAATCAAGCTTCCTTTCAGTGGCCTGGCCCCGTAAAATGGGCCAGGCCTTTTTGATGCAAACACGGCGCGCATGAACCCCATGGAATGAGAAACATCGGGCTGAACCCGACCGGCGGCGTGAACGCGATGCATGGCGCCGTGAAGCTTCCATAAGAAAACGCCGTCGGCCGAAACACCCGGCCGGCGGCGTGAGCGTGAGTGAGCAATGCAGAAAGAATGTCATGTCCAGGCCGTCAGGCGGCCCGGTGAATCTCCCTATCCACTTTGGGCGCGGTCGGCGGCGGCGGGCTGAACAACTGCGACAGCGCCTCCAGCGTTTGGTCCCAATGGCGGGCGTGTTCGACGAACGCGCGGGCGGCCGAGCCGAGCTGAATGCGCCGGGGCGCATCGTCGAACAGTACGGTCAGGGTTTCGAGCCACTGCCCGGCGGATTCGGCGGTGCACAGGCAGGTCTCATCGGCGCCAATGGCGTGGGCGATGGAAGGCATGGTGAGGACCGGTCGCGCCATGGCCATCGCTTCGAGGACCTTGTTCTGCACGCCACGCGCCATGCGCAACGGAGCGACGGAGACCGCGGCTCGCGCCAGGTGCGGGCGGATATCGGGAACGGGGCCGACCAGTTCCACGCCCGGACGGCTCGCCATGCTTTTCACCGCGGCATTGGGATCGCGCCCGACGATGCGCAATACGGCATCGGGATGACGATGCCGCACCGCGGGCCAGACGTTTTCGATCAGCCAACCCAGGCCGTCCACATTGGGCCGGTAGTTCAGCACACCGGTGAACACGGCGACGGGTTGATCGACATGCGCTGCGGGCTGGAAATAATCCAGGTCGACTCCGTTGGGCACGACGGTGACCGACGCGCCGGGCGCGATTTGTTTGTAGAGCGCGGCTTCGGCATCGGTGGTCAGCACGATGCGATCGAAGCGCTGCGCCAGTTCGCGTTCGTAATCGGCAAGATGGGTCGCTTCCCACCGGTAGAGCGCAGCGCGAGGGCCGTCGGTGCGGCGGGCATAGTCGGCCCATTTGGCGCTGTCGACATCAATCAGGTCGAGCACCCGGATCGGAATGTCCAGGCCGTGCAGACATCCGGCCATGGAACTGCAAACGGCCAGGGCGGCATCGAAGCCGATGGTCTGGTGCCAGTGTTTGATTTCCTGGGTGAGGCAATGGTTGCGAAAGTAGGCGGCGGTGATGGATCGCCCGCACACCAGCGCGCCGCCGGTTCGCAGGACGGAGCCGACGCTGCGCTGCGGCCACAGCGCGATGCGCTTGGTGTATCGCTCGAGGCGCCGCCAGTGATCCAGCGTGGGCGACTCGTCGCACAGGCAAGCCAGGAAGACGTCAAAATGGCGCGCCAGCCGGCGCAGCATGTGATACGCGCGGATGCGCTCGCCCTTGTCGGGGGGATACGGCAGGCGATGCGTCAGCATCAACAGCCGGGGGCGATTCGGGCAGCGTTCGGGGTTTCGGGATTCATTAACGACTGAATTCATCATGCGTGATCCGGCGCCCGTCGCTCCGCGAAGGGCAGGTGTATTGCATCGTGTCAAGCCGAACGACGGCGGTAACGGCGTTCGTGGTAATGTCCGGCGTATCGGTACCCGTAGCCGGAGCGGCCGAGCGACGATTCATGGCGGTCGGTCAGGATCGATCCGCTGATGCGCGCGTCGTAACTCTGCAGGGTGCGAATGGCCTGATCGATCAACGGCTGCGGGGTGCGATTCATCCGCACCACCACCAACGTATCGTCGGATTGACGACCGACGATGCCGGCATCGGCCAGTTCGAGCACCGGCGGCGTATCCAAAATCACATGATCGAACTTGTTGCGCAATTGCGAAAGCAGATCGCTCATCGTATCGGAGCCGAGCAGTTGCGTGGCCTCGTCCGGCGCGGGAGAACCGGCGGCAATGACCGACATGTGCGAGGTCGGTGTGGCGCTCATTGCGACATTCAGAGGCACTTGCTTCTTCAACAATTGCACCAGGCCCGGTCCGTCCGGCAGATTGAGCAGTTTGGCGAAACATGGCAGTCGCAGATCACACTCGATCACCACCACGCGCCGGTCGGCCTGCTCGGCCAAACTGAGGCCCAGGTTCATCGAGGTGATCGACTTGCCCTCGCGCGGCGTGGCGGAGGTGATGGTGTGGACCAGGTTGCGCTGCTGTTGCCAGTGGACCAGCAGACGCGTGCGGATGCCCCGATACTCTTCGCTCATCACGCAGGCCGGATCGGTCAGGCAGACCAGGCGGTCGTCGATGTTGTTGATCGCTTCGTCGTCAACAACCGGCTTGCCGCGCAGCGCGGCAGACGGAGCGGACGGCTCGGGCTCCTGCGGCATCGGCAGGTCGGGAGTCGGCCCTTCGGCCGGGGGGGGAGTGCTTCGGGGCCCGGCATTCCCTGCTTTACTCATTGCTTCAAAAACAAAACCCATGTGCTGTTCCTCCGAACCGACGGCCTCAGGCCGCCTTACAACGCTCCAAATCATCGCCTTCCGTAGCGGCATGGACCGGTTGTTCAAGCATCATGTTCTGCGTCACGTGCTCGACCATCGCCTCGGTGATTTCATGTTTTGTCTTGACGTACCCGACGAGCAGGCAGTTGTCGGCCAGGAAATTGATCAGGCGCGGCACGCCGTTGGTGTACCGATAGAGCGCGGCCAGCGCCGCGGGGGTAAATCCGGCCTTGTGCTCCTTGCCGTTGGCGGCCACTTTCAAGCGGTGATTGATGTAGGCCTTGGTCCCCTCCAGCGACAAGGCATTGAGGTGGTGGCTGAGCGCCACACGCTGGCGCAGCGGGTCCAACTCGCGCTCGAGCAGCTTCTGTCGCAGGTCGGGCTGGCCGAGCAGGATGATCTGGATCAGTTTGCGGGTGGCGGTTTCGATGTTGGAAAGCATGCGTATTTCATGCATGACGCCCTTGGACATCATCTGCGCCTCGTCGATGATCAGCACGACCGGCACGCCGCGCGCCTCGTGCTCGACCAGCGAGCGCTCGATGAGGTTGAGCATTTCGCCACGGTCGGCGTTGGGGCGGACGCGCAGCTTCATGGCCATGCAGACGTGGCGGAGAAACTGCACCGCCGACGTATGACCCTGACGGACCAGGATCGTCCGTGCTTTGCCTTCCAGGCGGTGCTTGAGCACGTGGGTGATGATGGTCTTGCCGGCGCCGATTTCACCGGACACCAGCACCACGCCCTTGCGCATCCGGACGGTGTACTCGATGCCCGCCAGGGCCTCGCGATGATCCTCGCTGGTGTAGAGAAAGCGCGGATCGGGCGAGTTCTCAAAGGGCATCCACTCGATTCCGTAGTGTTCGCAATACATCGGTCACGCTCCTGTGCACGAAATCGTTCAGGACGGTTTGACGATGACGAAGGACGCTTCAGCGGGGGCCTGGGTCGTCGAATCCACCGAGGCGGAGGGCGCGTCCGGGGCTGGATCGCTGTGCGCGTGCGCCTGGGGCTGAGTGAGCCATTGGTGGCTGAGATAAAAGGCGGCGCCGAGCAGGACGATCAGGCCGGCCAGTACGGCCGGTTGTCCCACGCGCTGCCACAAGCGTCGCCAGCGCTGCTGGGAGCCGCTGATGATCTCGGCCACCGAGCCCAGCACGGGAATACCCAGAGACCGGTTGGCCTGCTCGAGCGTATGCAGTGACTGATCGGCACGGTCGGCCAGCACGATCCACGCCACGCCGGCCAGCAGGCCCAGACCCACGGCGGCGAAAAGCACTTGGATCGGATCCGGGGAAATCGGCCGTTGAATCCTGCCGCTGGGTTGAATGAAATTCAGCGCGATGCCGCGTCGTCCGAGTTCGGCATCGAGCGCCATGACGACG
Organism: Phycisphaeraceae bacterium; assembly: GCA_028282685.1. GTDB lineage: Bacteria > Planctomycetota > Phycisphaerae > Phycisphaerales > Zrk34 > JANQHK01. Next base: position 23,901 of record JANQHK010000099.1, on the reverse strand, counting down.
CGACGCTGGTTGTCTTCCCAGAACGATGCCTGCTCCTGGGTTTTTTCGATGGCGCGGGCCAACTGACGGTAAGCGCTGCGCACCGGGAAGTACTGCGACGATTGCGCCTGCAACCGGGCCGCCTGACGGGAGACCGCGCTCAGTTCCTCGGCCACCGCATCGTGCTCGGCCGTCGCCTCGGCCAGTTTCAATTCCAGTTCGGAGCGCAAGGCATCGCTCGAAGCATACACGCGCTGCGTGACGATCTGTTTGGGCGTCTCTTTCAATTCGGCGCTGATCTGCGCGATTTTGTCACGCAGGACGGTGACGGTGGGATGACGTTCGGTCATCTTGTCGATCACCAGCGCGCGTTCGAGACGATCCTTGTATTCGACGAGTCGTTTTTCGATGTGCTGGTATTGCGGATTCATTCCGCGGACCACGCTCTGCGGCTGGTCGTCGGCCATGCGGTCCCGTTCGTTTTCCAGACGCTTGACGCGCGCCTCGGCGGCGCGGTGGCGACGCTTGAGCAACGCCAGGCGCTCGTCGAGTGCAGCCAGGGTTTCCTGCACGCCGCCGCTCCCATCGGAGGGCAGCAGTTCGGCGTTTTCGATTTCAAAGCGAAGCCGCTTCTCTTCCAGCTTGGCGATCTTCTCACGGGTCTCGTCGGCCTGCTGGGCGAAGAAGTCCGCCGCTTCACTGAGCATCCGATCGATCTGCTCGCGTGTTGACCGGATGTAGTTGGCGACCAACTGATTGGCGACCGCGGCGGCGCGCCGCGGATCGTTGTCGTTAAACACCACGCGCACGCGGTCCACCTCGTTGGTCGAGATATCAAAGTACACGCGCAGATGATTGGGGATGTGCTCCAGCAGCTTCTGGCGACGGGAGAGCATCAGTGCATGCTCGGATTGCGGCGTCTGCTCATCGGGCAGCGGCGCCAGGCCGAGGTCGTCGATGGCCCGGGTGATCGCCGGCCGGCCGCGCAGCTCCTCGGTCAGCGAGCGTTTGAGCATGTCAAACGAATGCGGCGCGCCGCGTCCAACGATTTCACTCATCACCAGATCGTTGCGACGTTCAAAAATCGCACTGGCCTGGTAAGTCCGCGGCAGAAACAGTGATCCGCCCAAGACCACCAGGGTTATCCCGAAAAACATAAAGAGGAATCGCCAGCGACGATGGGTGAAAATACGCATCAGATCGCGTACGGTGACGGACTGTGTCTGTTGATTTGACATCTGCTCACGCTCCTGAAATACAGGCCCCGGACCAGCGGCCGCCCGCCCACCCACTCAACGCTGGCTGTCACCAGTGGAAATCTGGTCAGCATCGTGGTCGATATTGGTCACACCGCGCATCGTTCCCGCGGCCGGCTGAATCGGCAGCAGCAACTGCTGCACCGCCAGGCCCACGGTCGCCAGCGCATTGGCCGGGACGTACACGATGTCGCCCTCGGCCAGCAGGGTGTTCTGTTCGGTCTGTCCCTTCTTGATCCACTCGTCCAGATCGACGGTCATGCGGTGGGTCGGTTTGCCATCGGAACCGGGGCGGAACAGGTGAATCCGGCCCGATTCGGCCAGACGCGTCGGCTGCGCCCGGCTGAGCAGGTCCAGCATCGTGTCCGAGCCGTTCCAGGCATAGCGACCGGGCAAAGCGACTTCGCCAAAGACATACACGTGCTTGGATCGATACTGAACGACCTGCACGGCCACCTCGGCCTCCTGGTAATACTCCAGCGATCGATCTTCCAGCAGGCAGGCCACTTCCGCCGGGGTCTGCCCGGCCACACGCACCACACCGATCAACGGCAGGAATACCGTACCGTCCGGGCTGATGGTGACCTTGGTCTTGTCAATTTCGGGCACCTGGGGCGCGGCGATGTAGATGACATCCGGCGGCGCCAGGGTGTACGTTTGCATTGCCGACTGGCGCGCCATATCGACGCGGAATGCCTCGACATCGACATAGCGTGCGCATCCCGCAGGGCCGGCAAGCAGCGCCAGAATCAGCAGGACCGAAAACAGAATGGTTTGTATTCTTCGATTCAGATTCATGTCGTGCCCTCCTCGCAAGGGCGGGGACAAAGTTCTCAACAGGCCTCGCGATCCCAGATCTTGGGAATCGTGCTCAGGATCAGTTTGATATCCATCCACAACCCGGCGCGCTGGATGTACTGCAAGTCGTAATCGAGCTTGCAGCGGCAGCCGGGCAGATCGTTGGTGTAACCGTTGCGCACCTGCGCCAGGCCGGTCAGGCCGGGCTTGACGCTGAGGCGCTGTTCAAATTCGGGCAGTTTCCGGGTGACGGCGGTATGGATTTCCGGCCGCTCGGGGCGCGGTCCGACCAGCGACATCTGGCCGGTCAGGATATTGATCAGTTGCGGCAGTTCATCGACATGGCTTCGCCGCATCCATCGGCAGCAGGCAATCACGCGCTCGTCGTCCGGTCGAGCGCAGACGGCGCCGCTTTCGCTTTCGGCCTTCATGCGCATCGTACGCAGCTTGTAGATGCGAAACAGTCGTCCTCCCATCCCGACGCGCCACTGGCTGTAGATCGCCGGGCCGGGGTCCGACCGTTTGATTATCAATATGCAGGCAATGAGGATCGGCGACAGCAGTAGCAGCGCCGCCAGCGAGATGGCGATGTCCGTGACGCGTTTGCACCATCTCCGCGTGCCGCTGAGGGGGTAGCGGTCTCGTGAGCCAATCAATTCCCGGGGGATTACGGCGACGCTCATCACACACTCCAAGTCACCCGTCGACGCCCCCCAGGAAAACACGGCGCCGTCACGGAAATAGGTTGTTTGGCCAATGTATCGTCAGAAAAAACGGGTTAATTAAGTCAATCGCAACAATCTTTCGGGTTAATCCGGTTGGAGAAGATGGATCACCCCGATGGACCGGGACCGATAAGCGGTGCTGGTGGTCAGGCGGTCGGTTGCGTTACACTGACATCACCATGCCCACCGCACGTCGAATTCGTTCCGCACTGATGCTGGCGGCGTTGGCCGTCCTGTTGGCGGCTTGCCACAACGACCGGAGCGATCCCGCGCCGAATGCCCTGGGACCGACGGTCGAACCCGGGGATTTGAACCCGCCGGTGGCAAGGATGGTCGAAGCCATGGCCGCAGCGGCGGCTTCCGCGCGGGGACAGGCGCCCGGCCAGCCCGGCGGCACCCTGATCGTCCAATTCACCACCGTGACCAACCACACCACACTCAGCGAGCGGCAATTCAACCGTCTGAACAAGCGACTGTTCGACGCATTGACTGACAGCGGCCGAACCTGCGGCGTGATCTTCGCCTCGGCGCAGGACCGCGGCCCCCTCGCCGCCCATCGCCTGCAGATCGCCCTGAGCGATCTGGCCGAAGCCGATGACGAACAATGCCTGATTCAGATGTCGTTGGTCGGCCCGGACCACACCGGCCGGGTGGTTCGGCTGTGGGACGATTCGACGATCCTGCCGGTCCGGTAATTCATAATTTCATGCTCTGCCGCGGAAGCGGTCGATAGCAACCAGAGTCTGATAAGACGGAGGTTGTCCCATGTCCGGATCGTCTATCCGCAGCGCCGAGACCTGTCCGTTCATCGATCATGCCGATCCGCGTTGCGCGGCGCATTTCACTCTGAGCCATCTCTCGCAGACGTTCGGCCACTGCTTCGGGGCTTACCAGCGTTGCCCTCAGTACCACCGGCTGTTCTCCCGCCAGTACCAGACCACCGCGTTATCCATCCATGGCCGAACCCTTCAGCCAACCGGCACGTGAGTTCGCGGGCTACCTGCGCGTGGAATGCGGGCTGGCGCCGCTGACACTGGAGGCCTATGCCGCCGATCTGCAGCGTCTGATCGCATTTGCCGCGGCGCGCGGCGTGAGCGAGCCGAACGGGCTCGATGCGGTCTTACTGATCGAACATGCCCGCCAGCTTCGAGCGGACGGCCTGAGCAGCCGGTCGATCGCCCGTCACCTGTCCACGGTGCGCATGTTCTGCCGGTTCTGTCAGGTGAATGGCTACACGGAAACCGATGCATCGGAATTGCTGGAGACGCCGCGGATGTGGCGTCGCATGCCCGATGTCATGCACGTCAAGCAGATCGAGAAGCTGCTGGAGTCGCTCGACCCCGCCGCCCCGCTCTACCTGCGCGACCGGGCGCTGATCGAGACGATGTACGCCTGCGGCCTGCGCGCCGGGGAGGTGGGCCGATTGGCGCTCGATGATCTGCATACCGACCTGGGCGTGGTGAAGATCACCGGCAAGGGCGAGCGCCAGCGGATCGTGCCGATCGGACGTTTGGCCCAGCAGGCGGTGGACGAATACCTGCAACGGTTGCGGCCGAAACTGGTGCGCGCCGATTCGCCGACCGATGCGCTGTTCGTCACGCAGCGTTCGACGCCGCTGGACCGCATCCAGGTGTGGAACATCATCAAGAAACATGCGCGGCGGGCCGGGCTGTCGACTGTGCACCCACACACGCTGCGTCACAGTTTCGCCACGCATCTGCTCAGCGGCGGGGCGGACCTGCGCGTCGTCCAGGAATTGCTCGGCCATGCGAAAATCGGCACCACGCAGATTTACACCCACGTCGACCGCGAACGACTCAAACAGGTGGTCCAGAAGCACCATCCAAGGCCGTGAATTCGTTGATTGGTTAACTGGTTGATCGGATTGCAGTGTGTTGGGCGCCACATGTTGACCCGACTTGTTCCGAGCGAAGCCGAGGGAAGGGCAACATGGGAATGAGTGCCGACATGTCGAAGACCCGATGGACCCTCGGAGCGTGTATGCAAACCCCTCTGAACGAGCCGCGCCCGTGAGGAAGCGGTCCGCACGGCGCCCGAACCCGGCGGGGTATGTGCGGCCATTTGCCGCGGGGCGCCCCCTCTTCGCCCAAAGGGCAAGATGGGTGGGTAGAAGATGCGACGCAGCCCACTTTGCGGAAGACCGCGAAAATGGGGCACCCGGCAAGAGCTGCGCCGTATCGGCGCGGTGAAAACACTTCACTGCAGCAGCCGGTCCAGCGTGATCTGCTCGGACTGGTCGGCATGTTGGCGCAACTGGTCAATGAGTTTGCGGGCCTGGGGCTGGTCGGCGGGCTTGGGGCCGGCGGCGATGGCGTCCATCGCGTTGAGAAGTTCAAACACCTTGACCTGATCGACCGGACGCGCCAGCGTGAACGCCTCGTTGCCGTTCTGCTCCACGCGATGCACCAGGCGATGTTTTTCCAGGGCTTCGAGCATGCACTCGACGGGCCCGGCCGGGAGATTCACCGAGCGCGTTAACTGGTCGATCGTGCAGGCCTTGCCGACCTTGAAGGATTCAGCGATCTCCGCGGTCAGGGGCACGACCGCAGCGGGATCGATGATCATCGGCTCGTCGGGCGCATCAGGACCGCCCAATCGACGGCTCTGCATCATCTGAAGCGTGTAGGCCAATTGCAGTCCGAAGAGGACGATCAACCACGTGACCCACAACCACAGCAGAAACAGCGGCAACAGCGCCAGCGCTCCGTAGAGCGAAGCGGTCGAGGCGCTGCTGATGTAGTAGGTCATGGCCTCGATCGCGATCACCCACAGCGCCGCGGCGACAAACGCCCCGATCAGGGCCGGGCGGATCATCACCTTGGTGTTGGGCAGCAGCACATACATCAGCGAAAGGACAAACCACGTGGTCAGCACCGGCGAGAGCACGACCAGCGGCCCGGCGAACCATCGCGTCCAGGTGTACGCGGCAATCAGATCGAGAAACCGCACCTGCAAATACTGACCGCCGATCAGCACCACCGGCCCGAGCGTGATCACCGTGTAATACAACGGCAGGCGCATGAACCACGGCCGCGATTTGGTTTCACTGTAGATCGCGTTGAAGGATTTTTCGATGCCGGCCAGCAGTCCCGTCGCGCCCCAGATGAATATGAGCAATCCCACCGCCCCGATGCTGCGGAAGTTCACGCCCTCCAGGTAGGCGAACACCGCCTGGACCTGGTCTTCCAGGTCATGGCGGAAGCGTTCGTACTCGGCCCGGCGCGCGGCGATCTGCGCGGCCTCGGCGGCGTCGGGCACGTCGGGAACATCGGCGGCGGGCGCCTGCCCCTCGACCGGCGGGCCCGCGTTTTCGATTTCCTCGGTGCTGACCGGGCGCAGGATCTGGTTCACCGCCATCGCCTTGAACTTTTCACGCTCGTCCTCACCGACGAAACTCTGAAGTATCACCAGCATCAGCACCATCGTCGGCAGCAACGAAAAGAGCGTGTGGTAGGTCAGCGCGGCGGCCTTCTCCCCGGCTCGGTCGCGGCGAAGCTTGCGAGCGCAGTAGCGCGACAATTCGATCCACCAGCGCAACGTGCGCTGCCACCGGTTCAACTCGGTGGTCGGCTGGGTCATCCAGCGGCGCAGCGTTGCGTTGGTTTCGCGGAGGAATTTCATACGCTGTTTACCCTATCGGCTGAAACCGGCGCCGGTCCTGCAAGGTTCTCCAAACGGACGTGAATCTCGCGCTCAGTCTTCTTCTTGTTTACGCCAATGGCCGTGAAGCCGTTCCACGGCCTGGCGGAGGTGTTGCCGGTATGCCTCCAGCGTTAACGGCTCGTGCCGGTGGGAGACGACGACCAGGTCGTACGTCCCCGGTAACGTGTGCTGCTCGATTCGAAACGCTTCGCGGAGCAGCCGCTTGATGCGATTGCGGACCACGGCCGAGCCCACCCGCCGCGACACGCTCAGCCCCAGCCGATGCCCGTCCAGATGATTGGGCGCAGCGTAGACGCGCAGGGGCCCGGCGTTGCGACTGGTCCGCTGACGGTAGACGCGCTGGAAATCGGCGCCGCTTCGCAGCCGGCGCTGCTTGCCGAAGGTCAGGCGTGGGGTGGGCGATGAATTCATGGAATCACGTGATGTGCATGAGCGCGTCGGTCTTCGGTCGACCGCTAAACGCATTGTTCGCGGGCATCGCGGACCTTGATCAACTGTTTATTGTACGCAGCGATCACGTCCACGCGCCGTATCATCCCGATGATGCGGTTCGGCTCGTTTGGCTCGCTGACCGGCAATTCCTCGTAACGCGAACTGGCGAACCGGCCGATCGCTTCATCGAGCGGCGTGGTCGTCGTCAGCGGCTCTTCCTTGACGGACAGGTCTTCCGCGGTGGCCAGCATGCCGAGGTCCGAGTCGTACAGAAATTGGCGCACATCGATCAGCCCAAAACAACCGTCGTAATCGCCGTGCTCATCGAGAACCGGAAACGTCGCCTGGCGGGTGCCGGTGATCAGCTTGAGCACCTCGCTGAGCGGCATGGCCAACGGGATGGTGCGGAACTGCCGGGCATGATCGGTCAGCGCGTCGCCCACGGTCAGGCCTTCGAGAATGTCGATGATGAAATCGCCGCGGTGGGCCGGGCTCTCCAGGCGGTTTTTCACCTGCTTGATGTAAATCGACCAGCCGCGGCTGGCCAGGTACGCCAGCGCGCAGACCCACATCGCCGGCAGCAGAAGCTGGTAGTTGCCGGTCATCTCGGACACCATGATGAGGGTGCTGACGGGGGTGTTGGCGGCGGCGGCGAAAAAACTGGCCATGCCCAGGATCACGAAGACATCGATCCGCGTGACCACTTCGGGCATCAACGCCTGCATCCCCAGGCCCACCATCGCGCCCAACGCCCCGCCGATCACCATGGACGGCCCGAACACCCCTCCCGAACCGCCCGAGCCGATGGTCAGCGAGGTGGTCAGTATTTTTCCGATACCCACCACCAACAACAGCAGCAGCGGTATCCCCACTCCTTCTCCGGAATCGAACAGGTGCTGGAGGAAGCCGTATCCGAAACTCAGCACGCTCAGCGAATCGTCCTGGTGGGCACGGTCCATGCCGACCGCCCCGCACAGGTAATACAACCCCAGCGCCACCGCACCGGTGGCCAGACCGCCGATGGCCGGTTTGAAATGCGGCGGGACCGGCAGCTTCTTGAACAGCGCCGTCATGCCGTAGAAACATTTGACGTACATCCACGAAGCAAAGGCCATCGCCCCGGCCAGAAACGCCAGCGGCGCCAGCAGCAGGGGTTCATCAAACCGGACCGCTTCCACGGCAAACAACGGCTCAAATCCGAACACGATGCTGAACACGCAATAGGCGATCGTGCATGAGAGAAACGAGGGGATCAGCGCCTCGGCCTCGAAATCGGGATCGCGATACAGCACTTCGATGGCGAAAATCGCCCCGGCCAACGGCGCATGGAAGATGGCGGCAATACCCGCACCCAGTCCCGCGGCCATGAGAACGCGACGCTCGGAATCGCTGAGCTTGAGTCGGGTCGCCAGCAGCGAACCGAAGCCGGCGCCGATCTGCGCGATCGGTCCTTCGCGTCCGCCCGAGCCGCCCGTGCTCAGCGTGATCGCCGAGGCGAACATTTTCACCAACGGCACGCGCCCGCGGATCAATCCCTTGCGGTTATGGTAGGCGTCGATGGCCGAATCGGTGCCGTGTCCCTCGGCTTCGGGAGCCACGGTAAACACCAACATGCCGCTGATCAGTCCGCCGACCGCCGGCGCCAGCAGCAGCAGCCAGGGAATGAACCGACGTGCGGTGGGTGAGAACAGCTCGTGCTCCCCCGCAGGACCATCCGGGCGATACCCCGCCACCGCATCCAGCGCCACATGCCCGACCGCCAGGCACATCAGGTGAAAGACAATGGCGCCCAACCCCGCGACCAAACCCACCAGCGCCGCCAGCGCGATGTTCCGCCCCAGCGACCGGATATGCGGACGATGCGTGAGCAGCGCGTCGAAATGTGTCAGCGGGTTAACCATGGCTGGCCGGGTGAGCGCGGACAGACCGCGTATTAGACACCATCAATCATCCCAGCACAAACCCGGGAATCTTTGCTACACTGCACAGCTTACCGGATTACTTACTAAGGTGCCGATTTATGAAACTGTTGAAGAAACTGACCGAGACGCCCGGCGTGCCGGGACGTGAACACCGCATCCGCGACCTGATCGCCCGCACCATCAAGCCGCACGTCGATGCGCTGACCACCGATGCGATGGGCAACCTGATCGCCGTGCGCAAGCCCCGACCGCCGCGCGGCGGCAAAAAGCCCCGCAAGCCGTTGCGCGTCATGCTCGCCGCCCACATGGACCAGATCGGCTTCCTCGTCCGCCACATCGGCGAAAAAGGCGACGTGCGCATAATCAACGTCGGCGGTTTTGATACACGCAACCTCTTCGCCCGCCGCGCCGTCGTCTGCACCGCCAGGGGCGATCTGCCGGCGGTGCTCAATCCCTCCGGCAAACCCGTTCACATCGCCAGCGAGGAGGAACGCAGGAAGATCCCCGAAATCAGCGAGCTGTATCTCGACCTGGGACTCGACGCCAAAGACGTCAAGCGCAAAGTCACGCTGGGCGACATGGCGGTGATGTGCGAGCCGTTGATCGAAATGGGCGATCACGTGGTCGCGCAGGCGCTGGACAACCGCGCCGGCTGCTGGGCGGTGATCAAGGCCATACAGAATCTCAAGACGCACAACTGCGAAGTGCATGCGGTCTGGACCGTGCAGGAAGAAGTGGGCCTGCGCGGAGCGGGCCCGGCGGCGTTCGGCGTCGAGCCGGACATCGGCCTGTCCTGCGACACCACGCTGGCCTGCGATACGCCCGGGGTGCCCGAGGACCAGCAGGTCACCAGACTCGGCGAGGGCGTCTGCCTGAAAGTCTACGATTCCTCCACCATTCCCGATATCAAGCTCGTCGAGCAGATCGAGAAAGTGGCCCGCGCCAAAAAAATCAAACACCAGCGCGGCCTGCTGCCTCGCGGTGGTCAGGATGGCGCCATGCTCCAGCGATCGCGCACCGGCTGCCGGACTGCTGTCTTCGCCTGCCCGGTGCGCAACATCCACACCGTCTGCGAGATGTCCGCCAAGGAAGACCTGGAAAGCTACCACAAACTGCTGACGGCGTATCTGGCGTCTTTGTAAACAATTACGGCTATTCGACGCGACCGTGCCTCGCCTCGGCGCAGGCCCGCTCATCCTGAAAGCCAAACGGCCCGGACGGCGAAGGGAGAGCAGAGTCTTGAAGAAATCCAATCCTTTGATTGTCGCTGTGGCTGTTGTTGCACTGTTCATCACCAGCAACGTTGACGGCGGAACTTACCGCGATGACGCGCCCCGCGTCAAACAGGATTACATCGATCACGCCGCCCAGAGTCAGTACGATCCCGTGGGACTGTTGGACGTGGGATTTACGTGCTCGGGCACCCCGATCACCGATCAATGGGTGCTGTCCGCGGCCCACTGCCTCGATGCAAGCCCCGGCAGCGTCACCTTCTCAATCGGCGGAAGCGATTACACCGGTGACGTTTCCACCATCGCCATCCATCCGGACTGGAATCCCGCCGGCACCCTCGCCGACAGCGATCTGGCGCTGATCAAACTGACCACCCCGGTCGTCGGCATCACACCGGCCACGCTCTACACCGGCACCGACGAGCTGGACATGACCGGCACCTCGGTCGGCTTCGGCCAGACCGGACCGGGCACCACCGGTAAAGCCGGATCGGTTCGACCGACCCGCTGAACCTAGAATACCTGGTGGCCACGAACGACTCCGGCGACGGCCTGTTTATCAACGACGGCCAGACCTACCTGGCCGGCGTCATCGTTGTGCCGCCGACGCAGATGAACCGGATCGGCGCGCGTTGACTTATCGGCCGTTTGCCACCCTCCCGCCGCTTTTCCAACACCTTAAGCGTCATATCGATCGTGCCGATGTTGCGGTCTGTAACGGTTGTGCGCTTTACCGCAGCCGGCAGGACCTATGAAGCAACTGGTTTTCATGTTGATCCTGACGCTGGCCGGAATGTTCGGCGCAGTGATTCACCCGTTCTACGGCGTGCTGTTGTACTACGGCCTGGCGTTCCTTCGGCCGCAGGCGTTGTGGGGCTGGGCCCTGCCCCAGGGCGTGCGCTGGTCGCTGATCGCGGCGCTGGTGACCGCCGGGGGTATCGTTCTCGCCCTGCCCCGCAAAACGTGGCGGCTTCGTTTCAACGGCGTGGCCGTACTGATCCTGTTGTTCGGCTTGTTGGTTCTGGTCAGCGTGATGCTGGCACAAGATCCGAAACTGGGACAAGCCTGGGCCGTCGAATACGGCAAGGTGTTTGTGATGTTGATCATCGCCTCGCTGGTGATCGATCGGCTTCGCCACGTCCACCTGATCGGCGGAATGATCCTGCTGTGCATCGGATACATCGCTTGGGAGATGAACGCGCGCTACGTCTTCGAAGGGTCGATGGACATCCTGACGCGCGGTTACGCCGGCTTCGATAACAACGGCGTCGGATTGCTGATGGCAATGGGAATTCCGTTCGCCTACGCATTAGCCCGAATGTTGTCGCCTTGGTGGCTGCGCATCGCCTGCCTGGGCGCGGGGGTGCTGATGATCAACGCGCTAATGCTCAGCTTTTCGCGCGGGGCGATGGTCAGCGCGGTGGTGGGGATTGGTTGGCTGATCAGTCAGCATCGTCCGCGCCTGCATGCGGCGGGATTCGCGCTGATATGCGTGCTGGCGGTGGGCATTCTCGCCGGCCCGCAGGTGCGCCAGCGGTTTCTCAGCATTGGGAATTACCACGGCGACCTCAGCGCACAAAGCCGCATGAGCAGCTGGACCGCAGCATGGAAAATGGCGTGGGACCACCCGTGGACCGGCGTGGGCGTACGCAACAGCAATCACTTCGGTATCAACTACGGTTCCGATCACATCGGCCGCACCACCCACAACCAGTTCCTCCAGACCGCCGCGGACAGCGGCATTCCCGCCATGCTGGTCTACCTAGCCATCTGTGTCTGGTCGATGTGGCGGCTGCAACAGGTCCGCCGGATGACCGGCAACGGCCGACGCGGGCCCGAGGACGACGGCCCCCACGATGCGCCTCCGTTGGCCTACGATCGGTCCACCGCCGTGATCGCCCTGGGCATCCAGGGATCGCTGCTCACCTTCATGGCCGGTGGATTGTTCCTTTCGCTGGAAGTGTTCGAGCTACCCTGGCTGCTGATGGTGCTGGCCGGCGCTCTACTCCCCCTGGTGCGTGAAACGCACGGCAAGACGCTCGCTGACGCAAGTGAAAAGAAAACCGAAACCCGGACCAGGCCGGCCCCCCCCACCGCTCCGGCCGTCGATCCACCGGGCGGCATGGCGCTGATCCCCCGGGAGTTCGCCGGATGACGACGTTGATTGTCGATCACGTGCTGGATCGCCTGACGCGTCGGACCGCGCGTCTGAAGCGCGCCGCCGAATCGTGGGCGCGCTGGCGCCGACGCTTCGCCGAGGCCGTCGACTTCGCGGCGCGCGGCGTGCGGCATGTCTGGTTCAACCGCCGCTATCTTACCCCGATCAAACTGGCCAACATGGCGTTGATCAACATCCAGTGTAAGCTGAAAACCGAGCGCGTGGTCGGGATGCCGTACCGCATGAAGATCGAGCCGACCAACATCTGCAATACGAAATGCCAACTCTGCCCGACGGGCATCGGCCTGCAAGGCCGGTCCAAGGGCGTGATCGATTTCGACCGCTACGCCGCACTGGTCGATGCGCTGCGGCGGACCTTGTACACGCTGGACTTGTCGATGTGGGGCGATCCGTTGATCGTGCCGGACATCTACCGCATGATCCGCTACGCGCACGACCGCGGCATTTGGACCTATCTCAGTTCCAACCTCCACGCCTTCAAGCCTGAAAAGGGACAGGTCGAGCCGTTGATCCGCAGCGGCCTGGACCTGATGACCTGCTCCCTGCACGGCGCGTCGCAGGAAACCTACAAAATCTACCAGCCGGGCAAGCAGTTCGACCAGGCGATCGTCAAAATCCGCGCCATCCAAGATGCCAAGCGACGCCTGGACAGCGCCACGCCGGAAATCCAGCTCAACTTCGTGGTCACCCGGTTCAACCAGCATGAAATCGGGGACTTTCAGCACCTGGCCAACGCGCTGGGGTGCAAGGCGATCTTCTCCAATCCCTCATTGAACCTGCGCTTCCAGGATCGCGATAAGAACCTGACGCCGCTGAGCATCAACGGCGAGCAACTGAAAGAAAAGCATCGGGCGATGCTCGACAAATGGCTGCCGGATAACGATCGGTACGTCATCGAACCCTACCGTCTGATGCGCCAGGGGCACGACTACCAAGGCGACAACTACAACGGCCGTAAAATCATGGACTGCCATTGGCCGTGGAAGGACAGCGTGATCAACTGGGACGGCTCGGTGGTGACCTGCTGCGGCGTGTACGACCCAAACAACGACATGGGCAACGTATTCGAGCAGCCGTTCCATACCGTCTGGAACAACCGGGCGTACCGGATGGCGCGGCGGAGCTTCAAGCAACGCACCGAAACGCCGCAAGGTTACGCCAATCCCTGCCGGGACTGCCCGGGATTCATGGTGTAATAGTGGTTCAGCGGCTGTCGCGAAGCGACGCCGGTGCAATACAAACAATGGCCAATCACCGACCCACCATTCTGCATGTGCTTCATACCCTGCGAAGAGCCGGGGCGGAGGTCCTGGTAAAAGATTTGACGGCCGCGCTGCGCGATCGGTATCGATTCGTGGTCGCGGCGCTGGACGAAGGCGGTGAATTGGAAAAGCCGCTGCGCGAGGGCGGGGCGGAGGTGGCGATCCTGGATCGGCGACCGGGGCTGGACCGTCGTTGCACCGGTCGGCTGACCGATTTGATCGAATCTTACGGTGTGGACATCGTTCACGCCCATCAATACACGCCGATGTGTTACGCTGCGATGGCCGGACGCCGTGGGCGCATCCGCCCCAAGCTGATTTTCACCGAGCACGGCCGACACTATCCCGACCGCCGCCGGCTCAAGCGCATCGCCGCCAATCGACTGATGTTCAACGGGCGGATCGATCGCATCACCGCCGTGGGCGAATTCGTCAAACGCGCGCTGGTCAGCAACGAGGCCTTCCCGCCGCAACGCGTCGAAGTGATTTACAACGGCATCCAGCCCGAGCGTTTCGAGCGCGGCGATCTGCCCGATGCCGCCACGGTCCGGCGCGAGTTGAACCTGCCGGCGAATCGACCGGTCATCCTGCACGTGGGCGGTCTGCGGCCGGTAAAAGATCACGGCATGGCGATCGATGCGCTGGCTCATCTGCACGCACAAGGGTGTCCGGCGGTGCTGGTGCTGGTCGGTGACGGGCCGGAAAGGCAGGCCATCTTTGAGCGGGCCGAACAACGGGGCGTAGGGAAATTCGTGAAACACCTGGGGTGGCGCGGGGATGTGGAGCGGTTGTGGCGGGGCGCCGATGTGGCGCTGAACTGCTCGCTGAGCGAGGGCGTCAGTGTGGCGCTGCTGGAAGCGATGGCCGCCGGGCGCGCGGTGGCGGCCACCGATGTCGGCGGCAACGGCGAAGTGGTGATCCACGGTGAAACGGGCCTGCTCAGTCCGCGCGGCAATGCCGAAGCGCTGGCCGACGCGTTGCGCCGATTGCTGGACGACGCCGCGCTGCGCCGGCAGTTCGGCCAAGCCGGAAACCGGCGCGTCCACGCACACTTCCATCAGCGCGACATGCACCGCACTTACCAGGCGATGTACGATTGCTTACGTCCGCCGCTCAGCGCCGCTGCATGAGCGTGCTTTGCCCGTAGACCTGGACCGTTGTGGAGGCAATCTCATCCCATGTCGCAATCGTCCGGGCCCGCTCGAACGAAGCCGCGCCCAGTTGTAGCGCCAGGTTTTCATCACGGAGCAGACGTTCCAAAGCCGCGGCCAGCGCATCGGCATCACCGGGAGGGATCACCAGCCCGTCCGTCTCGTGCCGGATGATTTCTCCGAACGCACCGACCTCCGTAACAACGATCGGACGCCCATAAGGCAACGCCTGCATCAGCGCGCCGCTGGCGTCGATATCCCGATAGCAGAACACCCGCGCATACGCGCGTCGGCAGATCGCCTCCACGTCGTCTTCCGGAATGAACCGCAAATCCCATTCGATCTGCTCGGCCACGCCCAACTGCTCGGCACGGTCGCGCAGCGGCTGCACGTCCATCAACGGCTCTCCGCAGATCACCAGGCGTGCTGTGCTGCGCAACGGCTTCGGCAATCGGGAAAAACCTTCAACAAGCAGATCAACCCCCTTGTACGGCTTGACGGCGCCGAAACACAGAATCTCTTTCACCGATTCGTCCGGCATCGGCGGCGGCGCCTCGGACATGGGGCCAAGCAGGCCGTGCGGTATCACGCTGATCCGGCCCGGGGGCAACCCCTGCTCAATCAACACACTGCAACTGAACTGCGAGTGAGCGACCAGGTGATCGGCGGCACGCAACACGGAGCGCTGACCGAGCATCTGTAAACGTGAGCTGGGCCGACCACGCAGCGGATTCGTGTCGTGGACCGTCAGCACCACCGGCGCGATTTTCGCCATGCGCTTCAACCACCAGCGATCGACCAGCGGGATCGGTGTCCACTGAAAATGAATGGCGTCGACATCGCTGCGCTTTAAATGCCGGTACAAACGCCACATGTCCCATTTGTGTTCGACGGCCTTGATCCAGGGCAGGGCGCGACAGCGGGGCTGACGTCGGCGTCGGGCCTCAGCCAACCGATAAAACCACGGCCGCAGGGCATAGCCCCCCAGCGCGTCCGATTCCCCTTCCCGCAGCGCCCGGCCGTACAAAACCACCTCGTGCCCCGCCCGACTCAGCGCAGCGCACAAGTGGTCATCGTACGGCAGGGAAAACAGCGATGGATCGATCACGGCAATGTGCATCGTTCTGTATCAGCGGATCGGTTCACCGCCGCGCCCGACTTGAGGTTAACCCAAAGCCACGCCGCCGTCCTTTTGTTACACCGCGCGTATTCTATCGTTGACAGCCGGTCCGATGTCTGTCTGATAACCGGCTCGACGCCCTTGAGAAGGGCTATGTTCAACGTAACGCCGCAGTCCGTCACCTGCGCGCCGTACGCAGTTATCAAAAATTGTTGATGGACTATGCGCTTTGGGACGGTATACTGTGCCACTCAACTGCCCTCCTCCGATCTGCCGCGGCCCGTTGGCCGTTTTCCCACGATCGCAGTCGAGCCCAGTTGTGTCGCTCGCACCGGCTTGACCGCGATGCCATCGCGACCGGGGTGAGCGAGCCCCCGGACGCCCGCGTACCCGGTCCTGACGACCCCACTCCGCCGGCTCCACACAAGGTCATCCCGCGCCCCCGGGTCGGTTGATCCCCGAGCGACGATGCACCGGAAAGACGTTTTCACACACCATGAAGTTCACCGACCTGCCGCTCACCGAGCCGCTCATGAGGGCCGTATCGACCCGGGGCTACCAAACGCCCACGCCAATCCAGGCCCAGACCATCCCGCACACACTGGCCGGCCGCGATGTGCTCGGCTGTGCGCAGACGGGCACCGGCAAGACCGCCGCTTTTGCCCTGCCGATCCTCCAACGGTTGATTAAAGACCAGCCGAAGAAGCGCCGCCCCCTGCCGCGAGCGCTGGTGCTGGCGCCGACCCGGGAACTGTCTCAGCAAATCGCCGAAAGCTTCCAGACCTACGGCCAACACCTCGATATCTACGGCACGGTCATCTACGGCGGCGTAGGCCAGGGCAACCAGATCAAGGCGCTTCGACGCGGGGTGGATATCGTCGTCGCCACACCCGGCCGGCTGCTTGATCTGATCAACCAGGGCCACTGCGATCTGTCGGCCGTGCATTGCCTGGTCCTCGACGAAGCCGACCGCATGCTCGACATGGGCTTCATGCCCGACATCAAACGGATCATCTCCCACCTGCCCAACCGAAAGCAGGTGCTGCTGTTTTCGGCCACGATGCCCCGCGAGATCCGCCAACTGGCTTCGAAACTGCTGGACGATCCGGCGGAGGTCACGGTCGCGCCGGAATCGCCCGCCGTCGAGCGGATTCGGCAATCGGTCTACCACGTGGAGCGATCGCAGAAACTCGCCCTGCTGGCTCACTTGATGGACACCCTGTCGATCAGCAGGGCCATCGTGTTCACACGCACCAAGTACGGGGCCGACCGGCTTGCCAAACAACTCAAGCGCGCTGGCACACCCGCCGAAGCCATCCACGGAAACAAATCGCAAAACGCACGGCAGCGGACCATGACCCAGTTCCGCAGCGGCAAGATACCCGTGCTGGTGGCGACGGACATCGCCGCCCGCGGCATCGATGTCGATGGCATTTCGCACGTCTTTAACTACGACATCGCGCGCGATCCGGAAGGCCATATCCACCGCATCGGCCGCACCGCCCGCGCCGGCGCCGAGGGCGAGGCCATTAGCTTGTGCGATCCGGACGAACTGCCGAACCTCCAAGCCATCGAGCGGCTGATCCGCATGAAGCTTCAGGTCGTCGGCGACGGCCCGGCAACCGATGTGACCCTCCCCGTCGAGCGCGTCGCCCATCCCCTCCAGCGGACCAACCGCAAACCGCGCCAAAATCGCGGTCCGGCAAAGAACGGCCCTCGAAAACACAAGCGAAACAACGCCCGACAGAAACAGCACCACCCGGGCAACAAAGCCGGCGCGCGGCGTCGCAAGCGAGTGGCCAAGTAACCACCGACGAATGGCTGGGGAAACGGAGCACAACTTTCGCCATCCCCATGCGCACCGCGGCGCACCGCATTCACCCTCGGAAACAAAAAACGAAAACATTTTCTTCTGCCTTACACGCAACCAATTACATCATTGTTTGCTTCACAAACGTCGCCCCCATGCGCACACCACCGACGCTTCGCCCAAAGGTGGAGGGCCGGTGGTTCCGCCCTCCGACAACGAGCGACGGTCTTGCCAGCCGACAGCGCCGGGCAGTTCCCCCTCGGGCAGAGGCGAGTCAATGGGGACGCGGGTACCGGTGACGGGACTGGACAGGATTGCGATCGGGTGCCGGGAATAACGGCCCGTTTGTCCTCTGCCAACTGCGACCACCCGCCGATACGTCTTCGTGCCTCGCTCAACAAAACGTGAGTTGTCAACGATCCCCGCAGCGCGGCGTGCATCCCGCCACGCGCGCGGGGTTTTTATTGCAGAAGGGACGAAGCGTTTAGCGGGCGATCGCAGATCGCCGCGTGCAATTCCATTTAGCGACGCGATTCATCGCGTTCACAGCACGCTGCATGCATGGCGTCACACGCGGTGCGCCCAAGCCGGTCCTGAGTCGCACAGCGACGAAGGTCCGGAAAGTTTTTTGTTTATCGGGCGATCACAGATCGCCGCGTCATATGCGATGTAAAAAAAGAGATGAAGAGGCAGAGAGGGCCGAATTCGCCCTCCCGGCCGATTAAGCCCGGTTTTTATCCAACCGATGTAGGGGAAGTAACCACCGCCATTTTGAACGATGGCCGAAAGAGCATGACGCTACAGAATCTTCAATCCGCCCCACAGCAATCGGAGACCGCGCGTCCTTGCGTGTTGCACGTGCGCACGGTCAACGCCAACGGCGGCGGGCCGGACAAGACCGTCCTGCGCTCCCCGGCGGGTATCGACCCCCAGCGCTATCGCATGGAAGTGGCGTACATTCATCCGGCCAAATCCGACATCGCCGATCGACTGCGAAACGAAGCCGAACGCTTCGGTTGTCCGCTTCACCTGCTCGGCGAATCCCATGGCTTCGATCCGCGCACCATCTGGCGACTGGGCAAACTATGTCGCCGACTCGGCGTGAACATCTGGCACGCGCACGATTACAAGTCCAACCTGTTCGGCCTGCTCATTCGTGAAGTGCATCCGATGAAGATGGTCTCCACGGCGCACGGCTGGGTGGACAAACGCTGGCGACCGCGACTTTACGAGCAGATCGATTTCTACTGTCTGCCGCGGTACGACCGGGTGATCACGGTTTCAGAAGATATCGAAGCACAATGCCGCGAGCTGGGTGTGGAGCCCGATCGGCTTTGCACGATTCACAACGCGATCGATCTTGACGAGTGGCAGTGGCCTGAAAAACAAGCCCAGGCCCGATGGGAACTCGAACTGCCCGACGATGCGTTGATCCTCGGCACGGCCTCACGCCTCAACCATGAAAAGGGAATCGATCGCCTGCTGCCGGTACTGGCCCGATTGTGCGGGAAACTGCCGAAGCTGCGTTACCTGGCGATCGGCGAAGGCCCCGCGGAGCGGTCGCTCAAAGCACAGGCCCAAGCGCTGGGTTTGTCGGACCGGATCATCTGGGCCGGCTGGCAGAAGCCGCTGCACCGCTGGTACCGGGCGATGGATGCGCTGGTGATGCCGAGCCGCGCTGAAGGGCTTCCCAACACGTTGCTGGAAGCGATGGCATTGGGCGTGCCGGTGGCGGCGACCGACGTCGGAGGTATTGCCGGGCTGTTGGAAGGCGGCCGTAGCGGCATGATCCTGCACGACGATTGCGACCGCTGGGTCGATTACATCGAAAACCTGCTGACCAACCACAACTTGCGCAAGGAACTGGTTCGCCGTGCCGCCGAACGCCTCCACGATCGCCACAGTTTCACCAGAAGAATGCAGCGGATCATGGCCTGCTATGACAGCCTGACCGACACGACACCGCCGAGAAATCGACCGATAACTTCATGCCAACAAGCCGCTTAGGCGGAATGTGTGTAATTCTTGACAAATCGTTTGTTTGGTGTACGATATTAAATGTAGAGAGAGGCATTGGCATGTCTCTCAGAGAGCTGGTGTAACTGTAAATCGAAGAAGTGTATTGGGAAAGGGATTGTTATGGGAGCAGGTTCCATCTTTGGTCTTGTGGTTATTGGCGTGCTCGGCTTGACTGTGGCTGGCAGTCTGGTCTGGCTGATCACCGCCCTGCTCAGCGGCTACGAACACCGTTCGACCCACTGAGACGACCAACTCACCTCTGTGCTTCGCGTCACGTGCGGTATTTGTAAGACGATCCAACCGACTGACCGATAGTATCTGCGTATGCCCATACGCAGAGATATTTCTACGTCACGCCGGTCACCCGAACTCACCACCCCGCGCGGCAAGCGTTTGCTGGAACGCTGGGCGGCAATTCGCATGCGCCCGCGTCTGTGGACCTATCGACTGCTGCGACAGTGGTTCGGCCGGGGGCGTGCGTTGCAATGGGCCACGGAATCGGTCGCCACGCTGCCCGGGCCGATGGGCGTGTTGTACCGGGCGGCGTTCTACCGCCGCGTTCTTCGAGATGTCGGGCGTGATGTGTTCATCGGATTCGGTTGCTGTTTCAGTCAGTCCCGCGCCTGCCTGGGCGACCGCGTCTACCTCGGTCGGTACGGTTCGATCGGATGGGTGGAAATTCAAGACGATGTCAAAGTAGCCGACGGCGCGCAACTGCTTTCCGGCCGACACCAGCACCGAGGCGATGCCCCCGATACCCGGGTCGAGCGGATCACCCTCGGCCGGGGCGCCTGGATCGGCGCCGGTGCGGTGGTCATGGCGGACGTCGGCGCCGGCGCCACGGTGGCCGCGGGCGCGGTGGTGATCGATCCGGTTCCCGCCGGAGCGACCGTCGCCGGTGTGCCGGCCCGTCCGATTCGCAACGGCCAGCCGATCGCCATGCCTCTGCCCCGACTGCAAAAAGCCGATTCGCTTCCCGATCGCCATGGAACTTGCCGTCAACTCAACTCGGCTTGAAGCGATCGACCGCTTCGTCGATGCGCACGACCAGGCCGCCGCGGCACATCGCACCGCGTGGATCGACATCCTGCGCACCGGGCTCGGCCAGCATCCGCTGACGCTCAGCGCCTGGCGCGACGGACAGACGGTGGGTTACCTGCCGTTGGTGCTGACACGCAGCGTGCTGTTTGGTCGGCGGCTCGTCTCGCTGCCCTATGTCAACGAAGCCGGCATCCTGGCCGACGAACCGGCCACCGCCGCGCGCCTGGTCGAACGGGCGATCGAACTCGGCCGCGAACAGCGCGCACGCTACGTGGAACTGCGCAACCGCGCCCCGTTCGACGGCCCTGCCCTGCAACCAACGCGCACCGACAAGCTGCGCATGACCGCCGCC
The DNA here is from genome assembly GCA_028282685.1 of Phycisphaeraceae bacterium. Taxonomy (GTDB): domain Bacteria; phylum Planctomycetota; class Phycisphaerae; order Phycisphaerales; family Zrk34; genus JANQHK01. The sequence goes on along the minus strand of JANQHK010000099.1, from coordinate 2,939 downwards.
CTGCCCGACCATCCCGACGCTTTGTGGAAGCAGATTCACTCCAAAGCCCGCAACCAGGTCCGCAAAGCCGAGAAATTCGATCTGACCTTGCATTTTGGCGGGACGGAATTACTGGACGCATTTTATCGCGTGTTCGCACACAACATGCGCGACCTGGGCACGCCGGTCTTCCCCCGCAAATTATTCGCCGCCATGCTGCATTACCTGGGCAACGATGCCGAATTGTGCCTGGTCGAAAAAGACGATCGCCCCATCGCCGCCGCCCTGCTGACCCATTTTCGCAACACCACCGAAGTGCCCAGCGCCTCGGCCTTGCGTCAGTACAACTCCACCTGCTGCAACATGCTGATGTACTGGCATCTGCTGAAGCGTGCCGTGGAGCGCGAAGCAACGGTATTCGACTTCGGCCGCTCCAGCGAAGGCAGCGGGACGTACAAGTTCAAAACGCAATGGAGCGCCGCCGGCGCGCCGACCGGCTGGCAACTGGCCCCCCTGCGCGGCCAAGCTAAACCGCCGACCAAGGAAGACGATCAGTTCGCCCTGGCCATTCGCATCTGGCAGAAGCTGCCGGTGTGGTTCACCCGTCTCGCCGGCCCCCCCATCGTCCGCGGAATTCCGTAAGGAAGGGCCTGGGACCAAGGGACTAGGGATTTGTCATTCCCGCGAAGGGACTTTATGCGCCCTTGGTGGATAAAGTCCCTGCGTGGGAATGACGGAGGAGATTCTGCTCATGGCCACTGAAGTGGCCAAGCCGGCGGACCACCTCCCCAAGTCCTAAGTCCCAAACCCCAAGCCCTAGGCCCTAAGCCCCAAACCCTTATTCCGGCAGGTGGTATTCATACTTGCGCAGGAGGGTTTCTTCCGTCCAGAAGTAGGAGAACAGATCCTTCGGCTTCTTCGGGTTATCGTTCTTGTGGTCGATGTAATACTGCCCGGCCTTGGCATATGCCGAGTCGGGATGTTTCTCGATGAACTGTTGAACCGTGGCGTCATCCGGACTTTTCGAGGGCAGTTCGTAATACGCCTTGCCGATTTTCAATTCCCTGGCGCGGCGGCCCCGGTTCAGCTTATTCAGGAAGGAATCGAATTTTCTCAGATATTGATCGGCTCCGGTGAATTCGGCCTTGGCTTGTTCGAGGCGCAGCTGGGCGGCATAGACATCGCCCGCTTTCACATACATCGCGGCGCATTCGAGCGCCCAGTCGGCCTCCATCTTGATCGCCGATTTGAAGAACCGGCGGATCACTTCCTGATCGGTTTCGCTTTCGCGTCGGTCGGGCATCAGTTCCCGGGCTTTTCCGAACTGATTTTCCTGCAATGCCAGGTAGACCTTCCGCAACGCTTGGGAGGCAATGCGCTCGCCGGTGAAGCCGGGCGGCATGAACAGTTCGTTTTCTGTGGCGGCACAGGGATGGCGGATTGCGTCCTTCGTGTAGTAGACGCTGGTATAGAAGCGTGCGCGTCGACCGCAGCCGTGGACGTTGCGATGGAGAGCATAGAGCGGGTGGGTATGGCCTCCGCCATAGCTCAGTCGCCAGATGTAAAGGCGACCGCTCTTGGTGTGGCCGGCGCCTTCGCTACGCCCCTGTGCTCCGAACCGCTTCAGGCGATCCGTAAAACGTTCCTTACCGGGTATGGTGGACGCGTGCCCCGAGGCCTTGCCATCGTTGCGATCGTTCGAATGGTCACGCGTACAGGCGCAGACCAGCGGATCAATCTCGTATCCGACCGAACCGACCAGCATGCGCACCTCGTTGGCGAACAGGGCGAATTCGGCTTCCTCGTAGTCGATCTGGCGCGCGACGTGGGCGTTGTCGAGCAGGATCGGTCGCGCGCCTTCATAGCCGACGGTGTAGGCCAATACCGCCGAGGCCTCGATATAGGCCAGGCGATCGTCGAAAGTCATCGGCCGATCCAGCGGCGGGATGTCGATGCCCGTCGGGGATTTCATGCCCACGGTGGGATCGTTACCCAAGCCGAGTTTTTCACGACACTTGTCGCGATAGTCGGCATACAACTGCAAAACAGCACGCGCGCTGGAAATATCCCGACTCATCACGCGTTTCACATCGAGCAGCAGGATGTCCTTGATTTCCGCGCAGGGTACGAGGTAGTTGTCCTGGAAGGCGTATCGGTTGGAGGCCTTGAGAATGTAGCGTTTCCAAAGTCGGCGCGTTTTCTGGATCTTGTAAATCTCTTCATCGCGCAATGTCGTGAGATGTTTGAGATACTTCTGCGGCAGGAACTCGGCCAACCGTTTGGCGTATTTTTCTTCCTGCTGATCGAGTTGCTCGTTGAAGAACTGCAGCGCCTGCCTGAGGGCCGGCTCATCCAGACGCAGCATGCGATGGGCGGCCCGCCGCTGCGCGGAAGAAGACTTCGCCTCAAAAAATTCTTTCTTCAACTCTTGCAGTTGCGCCAGTTGATCTTCATCGACAGCAGCCCGCGCGCCGGCGGTCAGGCCGCCCAGACATAACAGACACAACAGAACCGGCACAAAGACGATAGTGGAACTACACTTGCGCATGTTGTCGGGCCCCAGGGACGGCAGAAAAAACAGATCGTCGGGAGGATTCTATCACCTCCCATAATACAATTAGACGCATAAAATACAACGTCGATTTCATACGAATTTCAAAAAAGTGAAATCCACTGGTCGCGATGTCTAGGGCTTGGGGCGAGTTAATTCAACGTTAAATTTCATCGTGTTTCCAGATCTCCAGACTTCGACTTCGACCCTATTTTTGTTCTGATATTTCTCCAGCACGTTGAAAAGATCGCTGCGGGAACGGATGGCACGGCCCTCGATGCGCGTGATGATATCGCCGGGCACAATGCGACCGTCGGCGGCCTGGCGTATCGGCTTCAGGCCCGCCTTGTCGGCGCCGGTTCCCTCGTAGATGCCGACGATGGCCAATCCTTCCACGGCAAGCCGGCAT
>JANQHK010000071.1 GCA_028282685.1 Phycisphaeraceae bacterium | reverse complement strand
CAGAAGCCCAAGAAGTTCTTCGGCTCGGCCCGCGCCATCGAAGGCGGCGGGTCGCTGACCATCCTCGCCACCGCGCTGGTCGACACCGGCAGCAAGATGGACGAAGTCATCTTTGAGGAGTTCAAGGGCACCGGTAACAGCGAACTTCACCTGGATCGCCGATTGGTCGAGCGCCGCACCTGGCCCGCGATCGACATCGCCGCCTCCGGTACCCGCCGCGAGGAACTGCTGCTCGATCCGAAAGAACTGGAGCTGGTCTACCGCCTGCGCAAGGTGCTCAGCGACATGAACGTCGTCGAAGCGATGGAACTGCTCAAGAGCCGACTCGAAAAGGCCAAGTCCAACGCCGAGTTCCTGCTGACGATGAACCTGGACTGATCGGAAGTTGCCGGTTCGCAGTTGACAGTTACCAGTTGAATCATAAAAAAGCCCCGCCCTTACAGGGCGGGGTTATTTGTTCCTTACAGAAAACCACGGGCTTGCCCGGGAGAATCTATTCTTCCAATTTCTGTCGTCGTACGTCTTACCTGGTATTCCGTCCCCAGATTTCGACTTCGATGTAGTGGTTCTGGTCGTTGGCGGTGTTGCCGTGGGAGTGCAGCCGAACGTATCGGGCGGTCTGGCCCAGCAGTCGGGCCGCATACCACAGCAAGCGCTTCTCGAATTGCTCGAGCGTTTGCACGATCCAGTCTTGGTGGTCCATCCCATGCGTATTCACATCCGGGCACTCCAAAACATCGGTCCGTTCATTAGACACGACGCCACAGGGGAAGGTTTCTTAGATGGTGGGAGAAAATATTTTTCGATGTGTGATGTTTAGCCGCGACGCGAAGCGGAGCGCGTGCATACCGTTTAGCGGTCGATCGAAGATCGACGCGTCATCAATATCAATAAATCAGAAATCGAAAATCAGAAATATCCCCCCCGTGGTTCTCTGTGATCTCTGTGGTGAAACAGCCGGGTGCCCCATCTTCGCCCGAAGGGCAAGATGGGTGGTACAGAAGCTACCCACTTTGCCCTTCGACTTCGCTCAGGGCGAAAGTGGGGCACCCCGCGTCTGCTCTCCCGGTTACAGCGAACCCTTGGTGCTGGGCACTTCATCACCGGTCACGGCCACGGCCTGGCGCAGAGCCCGACCCAGCGCCTTGAAGATCGCTTCGGCGATGTGGTGGTTGTTCTCGCCCCAGGGCACTTCCACGTGCAGGTTCATCTTCGCATTGCCGGCCAGCGCGTTGCAGAACTCCTGAACCAGTTGCACATCGAATTTGCCGATGCTCGCCGGGTCGTCGCCGAACGACTGGAAATTGACGCGGAACACCAGCGCCGCCCGGCCGGACAGGTCCACCGCCACGCGCGCAAGCGATTCGTCCATCGGCGCCACGGCGTAACCGTAGCGCTCGATGCCTTTCTTGTCGCCCAGCGCCTGGTCGATGGCCTGGCCGAGCACGATGCCGACGTCCTCGACGGTGTGGTGGTCGTCGATGTGCGTATCGCCGTCGGCCTGGACGGTCAGTCCGAACCGCCCGTGCCGGGCCACGTGATCGAGCATGTGATCGAGGAAGCCGACGCCGGTTTGGTTGACGTATTCCCCGCCGTCGAGGTTCAACGCGAGGGTGATGTCGGTTTCGTTGGTCTTGCGCGTGATGTTGGCGGTGCGTGGCATGGGTTGGATTCCTGACAAACCACAGAGGCGCAGAGACGCGGAGTGGCTTGTTGGTGTTATTTTGTCAGAACCATACGTTTGATTCCATCGCGTAGCATGGCCGTATGAAAATTGATCAGCAGGCCTTTTGTCAAACCGCTCAATTTCAGATAGCTGAGTAATTGGGCTTCATGCACCGGGAGAATCGCCTCTACTGTTTTGAGTTCCAGAATCAGCGTGTCTTCAACGACGACGTCCATTCGGTAGCCCTCGTCCATCTGGACGCCCTTATATTCGATGGGCAAATTCACTTGTCGGCAAAATGGCAATCCAATCTGTTCTAGCTCATAGCAAAGGCAAGTCTCGTAGGCCGACTCCAACAGGCCTGGGCCAAGTGTCCGATGTACTTCAATGGCGGCTCCAATCACCTTTGATGTCAGCGGGTCGCGCTCCATATTGATGTCCCCTCTGTGTCCCTGTGCCTCTGTGGTTAATGATTGGTAAGTTCTCTCAGTGCGTCGAGCAGGGCATTGTTCTGCTCGGGCGTGCCGATGGTGATACGCAGTCGATCGCGCAGGCGATCCCGGTCGAAATAGCGGACGAATATGTTTTGTGTTTTCAGAGATTCGTAAATCGCTCTGGCACCGCCGGCCAGTGTTTCGGGCGCCGCGGCCAGCACGAAATTGGACTGCGAATCGGGCACGTTCATGCCCATCTCCCGCAACGCTGTGGACAGGCGATCGCGCTCGTTGCGCACGGCGGTCCAGGTCTTCGCCGCCTCGGACCGGCTGCTCAGGGCCGCCGTCGCCAGCGTCTGCGCCACGACGTCGGTGTTGTAACTGTCACGTGTCTTGGTGAGCATCGGCCCGATCAGCGACGCTGCGCCGAGTCCATAGCCGAACCGCAGTCCGGCCAGCGAATAACCCTTGCTCAACGTGCGCAGGATCAGCACATTATCCCGTTCCCGCACCAGCGTCGTCGCATCGTACTGCCGTGCCGGATCGACGAAGTCGACATAGGCCTCGTCGATCAGCAGCACGCCGTCGAGTTGCCCGGCGATGGCGGCCAGAACATCCACGTTGCGCAATGAACCCGATGGAGCGTGCGGATTGACAACGAACGTCAGTTGAGCGCCCGCATCATTCATGCGCGTCGCGAAATCGTCCGGCAGCGACCAGTCGTCATTCAACGGCACGCGATGAATTGGTGAGTCATGCACCTCGGCCAGTACCGGGTAAAGCGAGTAGCTCGGCTCGGCGGTTCCGATCGCAGCGCCGGGTTCGACGAACGTGGTGATCGCCAGTCGCAGCAGTTCGTCGCCGCCGTTGGTGGCGATGACGTTGGACGGATCGAGGCCGTGGAGCTGCGCGGCGGTCTTGCGGAACGGCTCGGCGGTGGGATTGGGATACTTGCGCAGCGCTTCGCTATCGATGGCGCGCAGGGCGTTCATCACCTCGTCCGTCGGTGGATAGGGGTTTTCGTTGGTGTTGAGCTTGACGACACCGGGCGCATCGGGCTGCTCGCCCGGGACGTAGCCGCTCGTCGCCGCGATGTTTTTTCGTTCGTACGTCATGATTGAACCACAAAGACACAAAGGCACAAAGAAGAAAAGGTTTATATTTTCATTCGTTTGATGCCGTCACGCAGTACCGGTGAACAAAAATTGAGTAAAAGGCCAGTGCGGATTTTACTCAGCTTCATATAAGTCAACAATTGGGCTTCGTGGATTGGCAGGATGACTTCGGCCGCCTTCAATTCCACGGTCAATTGCCCTTCCACCACGATATCCATTCGATATCCCATATCCAACCGCACGTCCTTGTAGGCAATGGGCAGCGGCAACTGCCGTTGGAATGCCATTCCTTTCAATTGGAGTTCGTAACACAAGCATTCTTCGTAAGCGGACTCCAGCAATCCGGGGCCGAGCGCTTTATGCACCTCAATCGCCGCTCCGATGACTTCATAAGAGAAATCACCGGGATGGACCGGTATGGCCTCTTCCATTTCAGCGTCCCCTTTGTGCCTTTGTGTCTTTGCGGTTCAACGCTTTCTTTGGCGGACGGACTCGGCGTGGCCGTCCAGGCCTTCGGCCTCGGCGAATCGGGCGATGTCTTCGATGGCCCGGTCGGGCATGCCGGCGGGATAATGTTCCACGCTGCTGCGCGTCAGGAAGTTGTAGACGCTCAAGCCGCTGGTGAAGCGTGCGGTGGCGCCGGTGGGCAGCGCATGGCTGGGTCCGGCGTAGTAATCGCCGCTGGCGACGGGCGTGGTGTCGCCAAGGAACCAGGCCCCGCCGCGCTTCAACTTCGACAGAATGGCATGCGGATCGGCCACGGCCAACGTCACGTGTTCCCCGGCCAGGCGGTCGACCAGCTCCAGCGACGTCGCTTCGTCGGCGGTGCAGATGGCGGCGGACCATTCGGCCAGCGCGCCTTCGATGGCGTCGCGCCGATGGCGCTGCGGAATTTGTTTCTCGATCTCGGCGGTGATGGCGTCAATCACCGCGCGCTCGGACGACACCAGGAAGCAACAGCCCGGATCGTGCTCGGCCTGGGCGATGAGGTCCGCGGCCAGGCGCGCCGGATCCGCCGATGCGTCGGCCAGCACCACCACTTCCGACGGCCCGAAGAAACCGTCGATGCCGACCAACCCGAACAACCGCCGCTTGGCCTGCTGGACGTAGGCGTTCCCCGGCCCGGCGATGTAATCCACCGGCGTCACGGTTTCGGTCCCGTGCGCCAGCGCGGCCATGGCCTGCGCGCCGCCGATGCGGTACACCTCGTCGATGCCGAGCATGTGACAGGCACACAGCACCAGCGGAGAGATATCCCCGGCCGGCTTGCCGGGTTTGACCGTCGGCGGGGGACTGACCACGCACAACCGCTCCACCCCCGCCACCTGCGCCGGCACGGCGAGCATGATGACACTGGAAGGATACGCCGCCGTACCCCCCGGCACCGCCAGTCCGACGCGCTGGATTGGGACAAAGCGCATGCCCAGTTCCGCGCCGTCGATGTTCACCGTCGGCGGATCGGTCGGCATGATGTGCTTCTGGTATTGACGGACATGTTCGATCGATCGCCGCATGGCGGTTTTCAGATCGCCGTCGACCGATTGTGCTGCGGCGGCCAGTTCATCGTTGGTCACGCGAATCCGCTCGGCTGAGAAATCCGGATCGGTCCATTGGCGCATGTACCGGACCACCGCCTCGTCGCCCTGGCGCCGGACGTCGTCGACGATTTGGGCCACGGCGGCGTCCACCTCTCCGCTGGAAGAGGCCGAATCGCGCAACCGCTGCACCAGCTCGTCGAGCCGGCGACGGTCGTCCGGGCAATCGTAATCCAGGATTGGCAGGGCCATGGCGGCAGCTCCGTAATGACGAATGGCACATCGTAAGACGCGCCGCAGCCGGTTACAATAGCCCGCAGGCCCGGTTTGGACCGGCATCGTTGATCGTCAGCGTGGGGGCGGGCACAGCGGAGATGTTGCGTCCAGTAAACATGCAGCCCAGATCGGCGCGAGCTTGCCCGGGGCAGTGGTGATTTAAGTGTATATAATAAAATGGCTTGCGGAAAAATCGCCAGCTGGCACCGGCTTGGCACGGGCTTTGGTGGCATTTATTTCAGATGAAACTTCTGCATGCTCCCATTTTCGGTTTGGTGGTTGTGGCAGTCGCCGGTTGCCAGCAGCGGGAGCCGGTGGTTTACCGGTACGATCCCCAGGTTCTGCGGCACGAAACCTTTACTGCGGGAAGTCCCTACCAGATTTTTGCGGACGAATCGCCGTCCCGGGCCGATTCCCCGGCAGCGCCCGGCGGTGAATTGGCGTGGTGGCAATTGCGGAACGAAACCTGGCTGAATGTGCGTCGTAACCATCCGGGCGGTGAATGGGTCGCCTACCGGGTGATCACCGAAGATCGCCAGCAGAGCTTCGGCGAGCATATCCACAACGTGCACCGGCGACGCAGCCAGACGGTGCGCGAAAGTGTGTTTCTGCGCTGACTGCGAATCGCCTTAACCGCCTTTTAATAGGGCACTTGACGAAGATGCCCCGCTTTGTCATACTGCATTTCCGTAAGGGGCGGAACAACTCGTTCGGGGCGTTTTCGTGCCCGAGAGTATGGGATTCGAACAAGTCAGAAACACGGCTTCAGCAAGCCAGAGGGTTTATCATGGCGACCGTGACAAAAAAAGAACTGGTGGATCGTATCGCCGAGGCAACCGACGAGAAGCGCGTGGTCGTCAAACGGATCATCCAAAGCTTCCTCGATAACATCATCGTGGAACTGGGAAAAGGCAACCGGCTGGAGTTCCGTGACTTTGGCGTGTTCGAGGTCCGCGAGCGGGCTGCTCGGATGGCCCAGAATCCCAAAACACTGGAACGCGTGAAGGTTCCACCCAAGCGCACCGTCAAGTTCAAGGTCGGCAACATGATGAAGAAGACTCTCTCGGAGTTGCCCGAAGAAGCCACGTTGCAATTCAACAACCCCGGCGCCTCGTCGAGCGCGGGGTAATGATCCCCTGGCCGGATCAACTGCGCGATCAACTTCAACAACGAAACGACCGGCACCTGCGGCGACACCTGCATGTCCATGACCGCAGCGGTCGGCGGGTGCGACGCAATGGGCGGGAGCTGCTCAATTTCGCCGGCAACGATTACCTGGCGCTGGCTGACGATCCGCGCTTGGCCGAATCGGTGGCCCACGCGGTGCGCGAGCGGGGCGTCGGGGCGGGGGCGAGTCGGCTGATCACCGGCACGCTGGAATCCCATGTCGCGCTGGAGCGGCGCTTGGCCGCGTTCAAGCATGCCGAGTCGGCGCTGCTGCTGCCGACGGGATATCTGGCCAACCTGGCCGCGATCACCGCACTGGCCGAGCCGGGCGACCTGATCTGTTGCGACAAACTCAACCACGCATCGCTGATCGATGCATCCCGGTTGTCCGGCGCGACGTTGCGCACCTATCCGCATCGCGATCTGGACAAGTTGGCGCGCCTGCTCGATCAAACCGAACACCGCGGTAAGCCCATCCGACGAAAATTCATCGTCACCGATGCGGTCTTTTCCATGGACGGCGACTGCGCCGATCTGCCGGCGCTGTGCGCTCTGCGCGATCGCAGCGGTGCGATGCTGATCGTCGACGAAGCCCATGCGACCGGTCTGCTCGGAAAACAAGGCGGCGGTCTGGCGGAGATGCAGGACGTGGCCGGCCGAATCGATGTCACCGTTTCCACCGCCTCGAAAGCGCTGGGTTCGCTGGGCGGCATCGTGAGCGGGTCGGCGTTGGTAATCGATACGCTGGCCAATGCCGCCCGTCCGTTCATTTACACCACCGCCGCGTCGCCGATGCAGGTGGCTGCGATCGATGCGGCGCTGGATGCGATCCACGATGAGCCGGACCGCCGCGTTCGTCTTGGTGAGCTGGCGAGTCAGTTGCGAGCGGGGCTGGGCGAGCGGGGCTGGGCGGTGGCCGACGATCCCACGCCGATCGTCCCGCTGGTGATCGGCGAAGCCGAACGTACCGTGCAACTGGCGGCGGAACTGGAAGCAGCGGGGTTGCTCGTGGCGGCGGTGCGCCCGCCGACGGTCGCGCCCGGATCGTCACGCCTGCGCATCAGTCTGCGCTGCGATCATACCGAAGAAGATATCCAGCGACTGACCGAAGCATTACCTGCTTTCACCACAGAGGGCCACAGAGGACCACCGAGGTAGAATATTTCGGATTTCGGATTTCGGATTTCGGATTTCGGATTTCGGATTTCGGATTTCGGATTTCGGATTTCGGATTTCGGATTTCGGATTTCGTGATGTGTGATGTTTAGCGGTCGATCGAAGATCGACACGCTGATTGACCTGGTGTTCTTTGTGTCCTTGGTGGTTTGCATCGATTTTGAGGTAAACTAACCGCATGGCCAAGAAATCCCCCTCATCGAGCAAACCCGGTTTCGAGGAAGCGCTGGAACAACTCGAAGCGATCATCGAGCGCATCGAGTCCGGCGAAGTCGGCCTGGAAGAATCGATCGGCCAGTACGAACAGGGCGCCAAGCTCATCCGGCACTGCCGATCCATCCTCGATCGGGCCGAGAAGAAGATCGAGGAATTGACAGTCGAAGAAGAAAATGACGAATGACGAAATTCGAATGACGAATATCACGTTAATCATGCGAGTAGAGCTCTTTTTACATTGACCTTATTGCTCTGGCTCATTTTCTTTACCGCGATCGGCGCTTGCGTCGGCAGTTTTCTGAACGTGGTGATTTACCGCTTGCCGGAGGGCAAGAGCATCGTCACGCCGCCGTCGAGCTGCCCGCATTGCGGACACACGTTGCGGTGGTTCGAGAATGTGCCCGTGCTGGCGTGGTTCTACCTCGGCGGAAAATGCCGAAAATGCAAGGCGAAAATCAGCTTTCAGTATCCGCTCATCGAAGCGGTCGCCGCGCTGCTGTTCGGCGGATGGTTCGCCATCTGTTATTTCACCGACATGCGTCCGGACTTCTCGGTGCCCGGCTTTGCCAATACGTGGCCGGTGTATGTGGTGTCTGTGGTGATGTTCGCCGGTCTTCTCGCGGCAACAGTCATCGATGCACGCTACTACATCATTCCATTGCCGATCACGTGGATCATTGCGGGTTTGGCGCTGGTGGTGATGCCGCTGACGGTGCGCTATCTTCCCGATGCCATCCAATACGAAACGCTACGGACAGGAAGTGGCCCATACGTTGGCTGGACGTTTTACGCGCTGGACGATACGGATGGCCGATCGCTATCTCAAGTGTTGCAACGGACCCATACGGAAATGCTCAGGGAGGGTTTCCGCGCCGTCACGGCTATACCACTGGTGTCGGCTGAATGGCTTGGTGCGGCTCTGGGCGCGGCGGTGGGATTATTGGTCTCGCTGGGACTGCTGGCGTTGAAGGTGTTGCCCCGCAGCTTCGCCGAGATTACCGAGCAGGAAAAGCAGGCCGCGGAGGAGAACCCGGACAACCCCGAAGCATTTCTTGCGCATCCGCATCCGCGCTGGGAGGTGCTGAAGGAAGCGGCATTTCTTGCGCTGCCGCTGATCGGGGCGCTGGCCGGTTACGTGGTGATGCAGCCGATGTGCGGCGGGGAGGGCTGCGACATCCCGTTGTGGCTGCGCGCTTTGGCCGGCGTGGCGTTGGGGTATCTGGTCGGCGGGGCGGTGATCTGGTTCACGCGCATCTTCGGTACGCTCGGCTTTGGCAAGGAAGCGATGGGACTGGGCGATGTGCATTTGCTGGCGTGCATCGGAGCGGTGGTCGGTTGGGAAGCGGCGCTGCTGACTTTCTTCATCGCGCCGTTCATCGGCCTTGGGTACACGGCCGCGGCCCAGGGCGTCGGTCGGCTGATGAAGCGCAAAATCCGCATCATCCCCTATGGCCCGCATCTGGCCGCCGCGGCGCTGGGGGTCTGCATTTTCCACCAGCCCCTGATGGAGCGGGCGGGGACGCTGTTACGCGGTATGCCGTGAAAAACCGGTGGAAAGGCGTTTTCCCGCTTTACCTGTAATCCGCAATGGTATATTCTGCGTTATGAAAGGCACGCATGGATCGCGGGCCGAAGCAACATCTTCCAGCGACCCTAAAAGGGAAGGACGCCATCATGAGCGCACACCGAATTCCACAAGCCCTGGTGTTACTGGTTTTGGCCGCACTGACTCTGGGCGGCTGCAACGACAAACTCAAAAAAGAGAACGAAGCGTTGTATCAACAAAACCTGCAACTGCAGAATGAGTTGAGCGATTCGATGAACGACCTGGAGGCCTGCCAGGCCGAGCGCTCCACGTTGCTGAGCCAAATCTCCACGCTGGAATCGGAGAACGCTTCGCTGAAAAGTGAATTGGCCAGCCCGCCCCCGCCCCCGGTGACGGCAACGGCCAACAACGCCGCGGCCAACTTCGGCGGGCCCGGTGTCAGCGTGACCGAAGATGCAGCGAAGATCACCGTTCGCGTGACCGGCGACATTCTCTTCGCCTCCGGGCAGGCGACGTTGCAGTCGGCGGCCAAACGTACGCTCAGTCGCATCGCCGGAGTCCTCAACAGCCAGTACCCCGGCAACACCGTGCGCGTGGAAGGACACACCGATTCCGATCCGATCCGCAAATCCAAGTGGCGGGATAACTATCACCTTTCCGAAGCGCGCGCCACCGCCGTACGCGATTACCTGATCTCCAAGGGCGTCTCGCGCAACCGGTTGATGATCGTCGGGCACGGCCCGGACCTGCCCGTGGCATCGAACAACGCGCGCACCGGCAAGGCGCAGAACCGCCGCGTGGAAATCATCGTCGTCAAGTGACGTCTGTGCATGGATGGATGATCCGAACCGAATCCCAGGCCCCGTCGTTTACGGCGGGGTTTTTCATTCCGCCCCGCGCAGCGTAAACTAATCCGATCATGATCGGCATCATCGACTACGGCATGGGCAATCTGCGGAGCGTCGAGAAGGCGCTGCATCGACTGGGCTACACCGATGCGCATGTCATCGATTCGCCCCAGCAGGTGCTGCACGCGCGCAAGCTGATCCTGCCGGGCGTGGGGGCCTTCGCCGATGCCATCACCAACCTGCGCGACCGCATGCTGGTCGGCCCGATTCTCACGCAAATTCGGGCCCGCAGGCCGTTTCTGGGCATCTGCCTGGGCATGCAACTGCTGTTCGAAATCTCCGAGGAAGGCGGCGAGCAACGCGGCCTGGGCGTGCTCAACGGCCGGGTGATCCGCTTCCAGCCGACCGAGCACCGCTTCAAGGTGCCCCACATGGGCTGGAACGCCCTGCGCATCGAACGCAAGGACAACCCGCTGTTTGAAGGCGTGGACGACGGGGCGTTCGTTTACTTCGTCCACTCCTACTACCCCGCGCCGCAGGATCCCGGCGTCATCACCACGTCAACCGATTACGACGGGCCGTTCTGCTCATCGATCTGGTCGGACAATTGTTTTGCGATGCAGTTCCACCCGGAAAAGTCGCAGGCGGTGGGCCTGAAGATTCTGGACAACTTCGCCAAACTGTAATTTGGTTAACTGGTTAATTGGTTGATTGGTTAACTGGTTGATTCGTTAATTCGTTCAAGCCGGACCTGAGCAGCCCCGAGCGCAGCCGAAGGGCGACGAAGGTCCGGATGATTCGGAACCCGGACTTTCCCTCCATCCCTTTGTCCCTTCTTGTCTTCTTGCCATTCTCCGCTCCCCCGTTACATTACCCCGCATGGTTGTGTTTCCTCTGCTGGCCGAGCCGGATGCTTACCGCGTGATGATGATCGATCTCGTGGACGATGCCGCGGCGCGCGCCTACTGGCTGGATGTCTTCGCCAATCATCTGCCGTCGCTGGTGGCCCATTGCGCCGAGTCCGACGCCGTGTCACCCGATGCCGCCGAGCGCGCCGAACAGGTGCGCCGGCAATTCGGCGCCATGATCGACACGTTGCGCCGCGATTGGGGTGCTTACGATGATCGCGTCGGTCCGATCAGCATTCTGAACATCTGCCGGTTGCGCGAGCAGGTGTTGCGAGCACAGGGCTTTGACGATCCGTACCGGCCGATCAAGCAACGGGAAAACGAAGCGGCTTTGCAATTGCTCCCCGCATTGCTGGATGAACTGGACGCGCTGGACGATCGTCCGCGATTGGAAGTGGTGGTGACGGGCATCGCCGCGGGCAATCTGTTCGACCTGGGCGCCGCCGGTTCGTACGAGCAGTATCAGCAGAACGGTTTCGACTTTCATGCGACCCGCCGCCGCGTGGCCCGGCCGTGGCGCGTGGACGATGTCGATGCGCTGGCCGATCGTCTGCTGACTCGTCCGCCGTCCCGGGCGATGTTGCTGGTGGACAACGCCGGGGCCGATCTGGTGCTGGGCATGTTGCCTTTGGCCCGTGAGCTGCTGGCCCGCGAAACCGAGGTGATTCTGGCGGCCAACACCGCCCCGTCCCTCAACGACATCACCTTCGATGAACTGGGCGAGGTGATGGATCTGGCCCGGCGGATCGATCCGTATCTCGACCGGGCCTGCGCCGAGGGGGCGCTGACTTGCGTGGCCACGGGAAACGATGTGCCGCTGATCGATTTTCGACAAGTCAGCACGGAGATGGCCGAAGCCGCGGCGGGGGTTGACCTGCTGGTCATCGAGGGCATGGGCCGGGCGCTGGAATCCAACTACGATGCCCGCTTCACCTGCGACACGCTGAAGATCGGCATGATCAAGGAAGGGTGGGTCGCCGATGTCTTCGATGCCGCGATGTACGATGTGATCTGCCGGTTCGAGCCGGTGTAAGATTTCAGACATGAACCACGAAGGCATTAAGGCACGTAGGCACGGAGGGAAAACACAATACTTCGTGCCTACGTGCCTTAATGCCTTCGTGTCTTCTCTAGTATTGAATCGGCACGCCCTCGGCCTTCCACTTTTCGATCAGCAGCTTCGCCTCGGTCAGCGCATCGGACAGGCGATCGGCCGCATCGGTCAGGGAGTCGTACAGTTTGGGATCGGAGATCAACTTACCGAGCGTTCCTTCGCCGGCGCGCGCCTCGGTGATCAGGCCGTCGGCCTGTTTGATCGTCTTGCCCAGATCGTCGGCCAGCGCGACGTAGCGCTCGGTGAGCTGCGCCAGACGTTTGTCCGCGCTTTCGGTGAGTTTACGGGTGTTGGCGGCGGCGGCGCGGATGTCATCCCGCAACTGCTTGTCGTCGACGAGTTTGTTTATCGCATCGATCGTCTTGCGAAACTCGGCCAGGTCCTGGTCGGCCCGGGCGAGGACGGTCGTCAGGTTCGCCGGGCCTTGTCCCGCGTCCACCTGCTCCGGGCTGCGCTGTTCGAGCAGGGCGTTGACCCGTCGGCCTACCTCCAGGTATTCATCGCTGAGCTTGCTGATCTGCTCGGCAATCTTGTCGAACTTGGTGAAGCGCTTGTCGAAGGATTGCTCCAGCCGCTGGGTGAAGGATTCGGTGTCGGCGTGAAGCACGGCCGAACCGTCGGTGGGCAGGTAGCTTTTGGTTGTTGCGGGCGTTTGCTCTGCCGGGGGCGGGGGGATGGAAATCTCCAGCCGGGCCGAGCCGCCGAACACGCTGCTGATCACGCGGACCTCGCAACGGGTGGGGATGCGATACGGGGGCCGAATGCGCGCCACCGCGGATACGCCCTGCGACGGATCGTCCATCAGGCGGATCGTTTCGATCGATCCGATGTCCAGCCCGTTGAGGTGGATGCGGCTGCCCGGTCCCAATCCCGTGGCGTCGGCGAGTCGCACCTGCACCGGATAATGCCCGCTGACCCAGGCGGGCACCTCCCCGAACACGTGGATCAACCACGCCAGCCCGAGCAGCGCGATGATCGTGACAAAGCCCGTGAGGATGTTGCGGCTGCGGGGTTTCACAGGTCGGCCCCTGGTCCGGTGGTTTGGATCGGCTGATCGAGCCATTCGGCCTGGCCCGCCTTGCCCTCGATGAACCGCCGAACCACCGGGTGATCGGTCTGCTGAATTTCCTGCGGCGAGCCGTCGGCGATCAACCGGCCATCGTAGAGCATGACCATCCGGTCGGCAATGGTGTAGGCGCTGGTCATGTCGTGCGTGACGACGATGCTGGTGACGGCCAGCTCCGACCTCAGCTTGTTCAGCAGTTCGTTGATGACATCGGAACGGACGGGATCGAGCCCGGTGGTCGGTTCGTCGTAGAGGATGACGCGCGGATGCAGGGCGATCGCCCGCGCCAGGGCGATGCGTTTGCGTTGTCCGCCCGACAAGGCCGCCGGCATCTTGTCCTGCGTGCCGTTCAGGCCCACCCTCAACAGGACCTGTCGGCAGCGTTCGTTGCGCTCCGCGGCGGTCATCGCGGTGTGCTCGATCAGCGGAAAGCAGATGTTCTCCCGCACCGTCATCGAATCGAACAGCGCGCCCATCTGGAACAGAAAACCGAACTGCGTGCGCACCTCGACCAACTCGGCATCGGACAGGCTGTCGATGCGCCGGTCTTCGTAGTCGATCCGTCCGCGGTCCGGCCGAAGCAACGCGACGATTAACTTCAGCAGCACGCTCTTGCCCACGCCGGACGGCCCGATGATCACGGTGGTCTTTCCGCGTTGAATGGCCAGGTCCACCTCGTCCAGGACGCGCAGCGCGCCGAACGCCTTGCTCACGCCTTGCAGGCGGAGGATGGGAAGATCGGGATTGGCCGGTTGTACGGTGGACATGATTTCGCTTCGCGGTCACCACGAGTATACCCGCTTGGGAGAATTTCGGATTTATGATTTTTGATTTCTGATGTCATTAGGGTGCCCCATCCTTCGCCGCGTCCTCGCGGCAAGGTGGGTGGATTGAAGTTATGACGTGGCCCACTTTGCGGCGGACCGCGAAAGTGGGGCGCCCACAAATCCGAAATCGGAAATTCCCTCCATCCGGCGTGGTTTTGGCCAATTCGCACATCGCCCCTACACTGTGGGCATGATTGAACGGCGCGAGCGGATGTTTGAAGGGGTGCGGTTCGCGGTGGATCGCGTGGAGCTGGCCGGGCGGGGCGGCGGGCACGTGGTGCGCGAGGTGGTGGTGCACGGCGGGGCGGTGACGATCCTGCCGATTGACGACCGGGGCCGTATCGTGCTGATCCGCAACGCGCGTTTCGCGGTGGATCGCACGCTCTGGGAACTTCCCGCCGGATCGCTGGAGCGGGGCGAGGACCTGGCGGTCTGCGCGGCGCGCGAACTGGAAGAGGAAACCGGCTACCGCGCGCAGCGCATTGAGAAATTGTGTGAATTTTACACCACGCCGGGCATCTGCACCGAGCGCATGCACGCTTACCTGGCCACCGGCCTGGAGCACGTGGGACAGAATCTGGATGAAAACGAGCGGATTGAAGTCGAACCGGTCGCCGTGGAAAACGTCTTACAGATGATGCGCGACAACGCGATTGAAGACGGAAAGACGATTGCGACGATCCTTTATTGGTTGGAATTTCAACGTCCCCGGAACACATGATGGGTATTTATGACCGCGATTATATTCGTCGTCCCCCGCGGCAAACCGGCGCGAGCAGTCCAGGCGGCTCGGTCTTTGGCGCGATGCGCTTGTGGTCGGTGACCACGTGGCTGCTGGTGATCAACATCGCCGTTTTTTTGATTGACCAACTGATACTGTTACGCATTTTGAAGATCGGCTATGTGCGACAGTTCGGTAGCGAGCTGGTTCCGATCGGCGTGCTGGAGCAGTGGGGGCATTTTTCGGCGGACCTGGCGATTGCCAAGTTTCAAGTGTGGCGATTCATCACGTTTCAATTTTTCCATGCCTTTCCAATGCACATCATTGGCAACATGCTGATGTTGTTTTTCTTCGGTCGGCTGGTCGAGCGTTACCTGGGCTCGCGTCGATTCCTCGCCTTCTACCTGTTGTGCGGCATTGCCGGCCCGATTGCTTACCTGCTGTTGTGGGCCACGGGTTTCCTGAATACGACGTCGGTGACGATGCTGGTGGGCGCTTCGGCAGGGGTCTTCGGCGTTCTGATCGCGGCGGCGCGCATCGCGCCTCGGGCAATCGTGCTGGTCATGGGAATCATCCCGGTTCAATTGAAAACGCTGGCTTGGTTTTTACTGGGACTGGCGATCTACACGGTGTTGTTTTTCGGTCCCCAGGCCATGCATAACGCCGGCGGTGAGGCGGCGCACATCGGCGGCGCGCTGCTGGGGTTGCTGCTGATCAGTCGGCCGCATCTGCTCGACTTTGCCGACCGGCTGAAACCACCCCGGAAGGGCGCGCCCCAGCCGGGCGGTCGATCCGGGCGCAGCGATTCGACCCGGCGCAAGCAGGCGGCCGCGGTGGATCGGATCCTGGCGAAAATCAAACGGGAAGGAATCCACAGTCTGACGGAAGAGGAAAAGGAACAACTCAAGCAGGCAAGCCGTTAAGTCGGCCGACCTGGGCAGGATGTCATGCGATGGGCTTTTCTGATCGACGATATTCACAGGGCGGCCCCGGCGGCGATGGCAACGATTGGGGGCGCCGCCTTCTCGCCTATCTGAATAAGGCCTTTCCGATCGGCACGTATGCCGATATTCGCGTGCAGGTGCATATCACCTTTTTTTTCGTTCTTCTGTTTCGTCTGGTGCGTGATGGGGATTTGATGTGGACCCTCCGCTGGTCGGTGTTGCTTTTCTTCAGCGTGTTGCTGCACGAGTTCGGCCACGCGCTGTCGTGTCGTGCCGTGGGCGGTACGGCCAATCATATTCTGATGTGGCCGCTGGGAGGCCTGGCGATGGTCAGTCCGCCGCACCGCGCCAAAGCGCACTTCATCACCATCGCATGCGGGCCGCTGGTGAACGTCGTCATCGCCGGAGTCTGCTACCTCATCCTGCTCGTGGTCAGTGGATCGGATATGGCCGTCGGTTTGAATCCGTTGAACATCTGGCAAGGCGATTACCACGGCGGGGTGGTCGGCCTGATTGAGGACCTGTTCTACATCAACTATTTTCTTCTGCTGTTCAACCTGGCGCTGCTGTTTTATCCGTTTGACGGCGGGAGATTGGTCCAGGCAGTGCTCTGGATGAAAATCGGATATGCCAGAAGCATGAAGGTGGCAACAGTGGTGGGCATGGCGGGCGCGGTGGGGGTGGTGTTTTATGGTCTGGCTGTTGGCGAACCCTGGCTCCTGCTCATTGCGTTGTTTGGTTTCGTGGTTTGTTACAAGCAATGGAAAATGCTCAAGTACGGCGGGCCGCAGTACGACACGGGGGTCCAATACGACACGGGCGCCAACTACGATCCGGTTCTTCATGCGGAGCATAAACCAGGTTGGTTTTCGAGAATGCACAAGAGGCGGATGGAGGGGAAGCAACTCAAGGAGCAGCGCCGCCGCGAGCAGGAGGAGGCCGAGATCGATCGCATTCTGGCCAAGGTGCATCGCGAGGGATTGGCCAGTCTCAGCGAGCGGGAAAAGAAGCTGTTGCAAAATGCCACCCGCCGTCAGAAGAGGCAGTGAGTCCTGAGTCCTGAGTTCTGGGTCTTGGGTCTTGGGTCTTGAGGAAATTGTTTCGCGGGCGAACGTAGATCGCCGCTGGTGAAAAACGGCTATCATGGCCGCATGGCGGCGATTGGATTCGACATCTCGGCCCGTTCTCAGCAGACCGCCGCGCGCGCCGGGCGCATCACCACACCGCACGGCGCGTTCGATACCCCTGCGTTCATGCCCGTCGGCACCCGCGCTGCCGTCAAAGGATTGACCTGCGAGCAGGTGCGCCACACCGGCGCGCAGGTTCTGCTCAACAACACCTACCACCTGATGCTGCGGCCGGGCTCGTCGCTGATCGATCAGCTCGGCGGCGTCCAGCGCTTCATGGGTTGGGATGGTCCGATCCTCACCGACTCCGGCGGATTCCAGGTCTTCTCGCTGACCGACGCCAACGCCATCACCGACGACGGCGTGACCTTCCGCAGCGAAGTCGATGGCGATCGGATCCACCTGACGCCCGAGCGCTCGATTCAGGTGCAGAACGAACTCGGGGCCGACATCATCATGGCGTTTGACGATTGTCCCCCGGCCAGCGCCGAGGACGTGGAAGCAGGCAACGTCACCGGCGGTCGTCACGCGGTCGACCCGGCCGAATACGCCCGCCGCAACCGCGCTGCGGCCGAGCGCACGGCGCACTGGCTGGAGCGTTGCGTTGCCGCGCACCGTCGCACCGACGCGCAGGCCTTGTTCGGCATCGTACAGGGGGGGACCGATCTGGACCTGCGCAGCCGATGCGTGGAGCAGATTGCCTCGGTCGATCTGCCGGGTTACGCGATCGGCGGGGTGGCGGTGGGCGAGGGGCACGAAAAGATTTTGCAGGTCGTCCGTCACACCGCTGCGTTGCTGCCCGAAGACAAGCCGCGCTACCTGATGGGTGTGGGGTACGAGCGTGACCTGGTGGAGGCGGTGAAAGCGGGGATGGACATGTTCGATTGCGTGCTCCCGACGCGGAACGGGCGCAACGCCAACGCGTTCACGCCGACCGGTCAGATGCGCCTGCGCAATGCCGCTTTTGCCGAGGACGATCGGCCGATCGATCCGGGCTGCGATTGCCTGTGTTGCCGGACGGTCAGCCGGGCCTATTTGCGGCATTTGTTCGGCGCCGGGGAGATGTTGGGACCGATCTTGGTCTCCCTCCACAACCTGCGTCACTTCCAGCGGCTGATGCTGGACATCCGGGCGGCGATCGCGGATGATAGCTGGTCTTTGCTGGCCCGGCGGTGGCCGGTGGCGTTTCCGTCGGGCTGATGCAAGCCGGGGGTTGCCGCCGTAATCGATTGGCCGGGAAGTGTTTACCGAGTCCTACCACCGAACAAGGAGACACCATGTTCGATCATCTTACCCTCACGCTGGCCCAGGGCGACGCCCCGCCTCCCGAGGCGCCCGTCACCGACTCGAATGCGAGTGAACAGAGCACCGAACAGCAGCAGGGCAGCAATCCGCAAGACCCGAACGCCCAGAAGCCGAAGCCGCCGGGCGGGTTCGACATGTTGATCTTCATCATTCCGGTCATCGTTCTGTTCTGGTTCCTGATGATGGGCGGTCAGCGCCGCGAGAAGAAGAAGCGGGCGCAGATGCTCCAGCAACTGAAGAAGAACGACAAGGTGGTCACCATCGGCGGAATCATGGGAACCGTCGTCGAGATACGCGATAACGAGGTGGTGCTGAAGGTCGACGAATCGTCCAACACGCGCATGCGTTTCAGCCGTAATGCGATCCAGGGTGTGGTCGGCCAGGAAGATTAACCGGATCGTCCCCTTTCGCCCGGAGTGAAACCGCTCGCCGTTGGATGGCGGGTGCGGGCGAATGCCATCGGATACAACGTTACCCCGAGCTTGGTCATGGATAGCAACACCCTGTCGGTTCTGTTACTGATTCTGTTCCTGATTTCCCTGTCCGGAACGCTGGCGTCGCTGCTCGCCGGCAAGCCGCTGGGCTGGAAGGTCGGGCTGATCGCGTCGGTGGTTTTTCTGTGCATGTGGGGACTGAACCCGCGTCTCACGGAGTCCGGCGGATTGGATTTCGCCCTGCGCGGCGGGCTGGACCTGACCGGCGGCACCTCGCTGCTGTACGAAGTCGACGTTTCCGGCAGCGACAACGCCACCGAAGCCATGCAGCGCACCATCGACTCGCTCTCCAAGCGCATCGATCCTTCGGGCCAGGCCAACCTCGTCTGGCGCATCGAGCAGGGCAACCGTATTGAGGTGCAGATGCCGGACCCCGGCCCGGGGGTCATCGAACAGCGTGAGGCCTACAAGCAGGCCCAGCAGGAGATCAAATCACGCAACCTCACCCGGCGCGAGCTGGAACTGGCCGTCAAACTCGATCCGGCCGCCCGGAAAACCCGTCTGGACCAACTGGTGCGCGGCGTGGAGGGCCGGGGGGAATTTCTGACCGCCGCCGCCGAAGCGTACGACCGCTATCTGCAAACCCGCATCGCTTTCAACGAAGCAACCGAAGAGCAACTCAAAATCGAACTGGCCCAGCAGGTCAACCTGGCCAAGCGCGACTACGAGCAGGCCGTCGAACAGGCGATGGCGACGGTCCTGGACATGGAGCGCCTGACGCGCTTGTTGGAATTGTCCACCCGGCGCGATCGCAACGAAAAGGGCGAATCGATCCCCGGCACCAGCCAGCGCGACATGGCGATGAAAACCCTGCGGGCCGAGCAGAAGCTGCGCGGGGACGATCTCGAGCGCCTGATCGAAACCTACGATCGCTACGCCAAGGTCAAAGGGGCGCTGGACGATCCCAACGACTTGCAGCGGATGCTCCAAGGCCAGGGCGTTCTGGAATTTCGCATCACCGTTGCCCCCAACGAGGTTCAGGACCTGCTGGCCCTGCGCAAACGCTTGCTCAGCCAGGGCCCGAGTCTGGGGACCAGGGAAACGATGGTCTGGCGGGCCGTGGACAATCCCTCGAAGTTTTTCGACAAGACCTCCGCGGAGGTGGAAGAGTTTCTCGCACGCCTGACCCCGCTGAAGGATTCCGAAGCGCGGTATGCCCTGATCGACAGCTTCTTCCCCGGAACGATCGGTGAGGTGTACGGCGGCGAGTTCTACGTGCTGCTGTGGAACACGAGCGGCATGACGATGACCGAGCGCGATGAGAAATGGGGCGTGTCGGACGTCAAGCCCTGGGTCGACCAGTACCAGTTTCCCTCGGTGTTGTTCGATCTGAATCCCAGAGGCCAGCAGTTGATGGGCCGGATGACCGGTCCGAACGTCGGTCGCCAGATGGCGATGCTGCTGGACGGCAAGGTGCTTTCCGCGCCGACGATTAACGAGACCCTGGGCGGCGGCTCGGTGCAAATCACCGGAGGGAAAGGCGGGTTCAGCCGAAGCGAACAAAAGTACCTGGTGCAGACTCTGGATGCCGGTTCACTCGACGCCCGCCTGGGCGAAGAGCCGATCGCCATTCGCCGGATCGATTCCCAGTTCGGCGCCGACAACCTGCAAAGCGGCTTGCGCGCCGCGACGATCGCACTGATCGTGGTGGCGGTGTTCATGGCGGTCTACTACTTCTTCGCCGGCTTCGTGGCGGTGTCGGCGCTGCTGGCGAACGTGGTGATCATCCTGGGCGTCATGGCGATGTACAAGGCGGCGTTCACCCTGCCGGGCATCGCGGGCATCGTGTTGACCATCGGCATGTGCGTCGATGCCAACGTGCTTGTCTTCGAGCGTATCCGCGAGGAAATCCGTGACGGGCGGGACCTGCCCACCGCGCTGCGCCTGGGCTACGGCAAGGCGTTCTCAGCCATTCTCGACGGCAACCTGACCAACCTGATCGTTTGCGTGATCCTGTTCTACACCGCCACGGTCGAGATTCGCGGTTTTGCGGTGGTGCTGGGCATCGGCATCGCCGCCACGCTCTTCACCGCGCTGTTCATGACGCGCGTGATCTTTGAGATCTACAACAAGTGGTTCGGCATGCCCTCATTGAAGATGCTGCCGCTGGCCGTGCCCGCTCTGGAGAAGTTGCTCCATCCCAACCTCGACTGGCTGAGCAAGCGGGTGGTGTTCTTCACGCTCTCGAGCATCGCGATCGTGGCTTCGCTGGTGTTGTGCTTTGGCCGCGGGATCGATCTGCTGGACATCGAGTTCCGAGCCGGCACCGAAGTCGCCTTTGAGCTCAAGGAAGGACAGATGATGAAATTGCCCGATGCGCGCCGGCGCGTCATCGGAGCCGGTGAATGGTTTGAACCGAAGTTCGATCCGTCCAAGCTTTCGGCCCAGGAGAAAACGCTCTACGACCGGGCCTATCCCAAGCTGGTCGACGATGTGGCCCGGCGCCGCGAGGAGTTGACCGAGCAGATCAAGAAGAAAAACCCGGACATTACCACCGAAGAACTGGCGACGCGGCTGGACCAGGCCACCAACCTGGGCCAACTGGTCGACGTGACCGTCGTGCCCGTGGGCGATCGGGACGAAGAACTGCGCGCCCCCGGATTTTCCCTCCTCAGCACCGTCAGCGATGCCAAACTGATGGCCGATGTGGCGAAGACCCTGTTCGCCGACGTGCTGGACGTGGAGTCGTCGCTCAATTTCACCGGCAGCGACATCACCGCCCTGGAAGAGGCCTCGCCCTACGTCTACCCGATTACCCGGGCGGACCTGAAAACCGTAATCAATCGCCCCGGGGTGAACCTGGAAATCGGTGAGCACATCGGCGGCGTGGCGATCGTACTCGACCAGATCACGCCCTCCACCACGCTGAACGACATCGAGAAGCGCCTGGCCGCCATGAACCTCCAACCGGACTACCAGGACTTGCGCTTCCGCAGGCGTGCGGTGTTCGGCCTGACGCCGGACCCCGGCGAGCCGGACAAGTTCACCGCCGCGGTCGTCGTGATCAGTGCCGAAAAACTGAATTACTTCGATGATGCGGACCTGTGGCGGAGCACGTTGGCGCAGAAGGAATGGAACCTGGTGCGCGACGCCATGCGACGCGACACCGCGCTGAACAAGGTGTCCAACTTCACGCCCGACGTCGCCCGCACCCTGCGCAACAAGGCGATCGTCGCCCTGGTCCTCAGCTTCATCGCCATCATCGCCTACATCGGGTTCCGGTTCGGCAATTTCCTCTACGGCATCGCGGCCATCATTGCGCTGTCGCACGACGTGATCATCACCATGGGTCTGATCGCGCTCAGCCCCATGCTCGACGGTTTCCTGGGCGTCGAGCCGTACAAAATCAACCTCGGACTGATCGCAGCGTTGTTGACGATCGTCGGCTATTCGTTGAACGATACGATCGTCGTGTTCGACCGCATCCGTGAAAACCGCGGCAAGCTCGATCGCGCCAACGAGGAAATCATCAACCGCTCGCTCAACCAGACCATCAGCCGTACCTTCCTGACGTCCGGCACGACGATGCTGGCGGTGGTCATCCTGTATGCGTTCGGCTCGGCGGGGATCAAGGAATTCGCCTTCGCGCTGATCGCTGGCGTGTTCATCGGCACCTATTCCTCCATCGCCGTGGCCAGCCAGGTGCTTGCGATCGGACTCAAGCGGGGCCGGCGCAGCGCGAGCCAGTCGTCCGATTCCGCGTTGACCGGAAAAACCGCTCCACGGGCGACTTAAGCGGTAACGGCGGCGCGGCTGCGGGCCGCGCGGTGCGTTACAATGTCGATACGCCTTCGGAAAGGAGCCGCCATGTCCACCGGGATGAAAGCCGGACTCTTGGCCCTCGTGGTGCTGATCCTCGCCATCGTCGGCTACTACACCCTTGTGGCCGGCGAGGGACCGACCGGCGCCGAAACCGCGCCCCCGCCCCCGCCGACCGATACCCCCGAACCGAGCGCCGAGGATTCCGACGTCACCCCCGCACCGACCGATCCTTCGCTGACCGGCGGCACCGGCGATGACGAGGGAACTTCCGGTATCCGGGACCTGCTGGCAAACACCGCGCCGCTTCCGGCGATCGAATCGCCTGTCCCCTCAACCGCGATCCCGTCTCCCATTACGTCGAAAGAGAAAGCCGTACCTCCCGATCCGCTGGTGGGAACGCCGCCGCCCGATGTCGGCGCATCGCAGGGTTCCGAAGATGCCACCGACGATGACGGTCTGGGTCAGCCGCTGACGCTGGGCGAACCGGAGCACTCGGCCGACGATGCATCCGTCGGGCCGGATAAGCAGCAAGCGCCGTCGGTTGGTGATGATGGGATGCCGGCTGTCGCCGCCGCAGCGCCCTACCGGCCGGACTACGGCCCGACCTCGCCGCGGCCGGGCCCCGATGTCTTCGATCCGTTCAGCGAAGAAAAACCGCCCCTGCAGGTCAAGACGACCGAGCCATCCCGCGGCGTCGCGGACAACCAGAACACCTATACCGTGCAAAGCGGCGATACACTCGGTGAAATCTCCAGCCGACTCTACGGTAAGGCGGCGTTGTGGCGCCGGATCGCCCAGGCCAATCCCGATATCGATCCCAACAACCTGCAGGTCGGTTATGTGCTGCAACTGCCGGACTTTCCCGAGCAGGCGGTGCAGCCGCCCGCGGACGAGCCGGAGAACACCCCGGGACGCACCTACGTGGTGCAGCGGGGCGACACGCCCTCCGATATCGCCGAAAAAATCTACGGCTCGGCGCGGCATGTCAGTCTGATCCTCGAAGCCAATCCCGGGATCAATCCCAACGCCCTGCGCATCGGACAGGAACTGCGCATCCCCGAGTTGCCCGATCCGTCCACCGCCACGCCAGCCGCTGCGGCTAACCGGGCCGTCGATCTGCTCAGCAGCGATCCGCAACGCCCTGAGCGGATGATTTACACCGTGCGCTCCGGCGATACGCTGGGCGGTATCGCCAAGAAGCTCTACGGCAAGGCTGCGCTGTGGCGGTTGATCCAGGAGGCGAATCCGGAGGCGGATTCCGGCGCATTGCAAATCGGGCAGAAGCTGGTGATCCCCGCGCCCCCGCGCCCCGCCGGCGACAGCTCCGCCGAGACGACCGAGCCGCCGGTCATTGACGATCCGCTGGACATCGGCGTCGACCCCGGCGCCCGCCGTTACACCGTGCAGGAAGGCGACAGTCTCTGGATTATCGCCGAGCGCGAATACGGCGACGGCGCGCTCTGGCGCGCGATTCATCTGGCCAACAAGACCCGCATGAAGACGCCCGAAGATTTGCGTGCCGGGCAGACGATCATCCTCCCGCCGCCGCCCGAAGCCTCCGCCCCCGGGCCGGAGTAAGTTTTTCCGTGTGCGGCATTCCGTGTGCTGTGCATGGAATTCAATCCTGGCGCGCGGACAGAAACCTGTAAACTGAGCACCGAGCACAACGATGCGCACCCTCCTTCTTGATATCCCCGGTCTGTCCGGCCGTCTGCTCGATCAACTGAACCCCCGTACCGTGCCGGCGTGGTTCGCCGCATTGCGGGACGATTCGCGCAGCCGGATTCGTCCGGTGCTTCCCGCCGTGACCATGCCCGCCCAGGCCACCTACTCCACCGGTGTGCTCCCGCAGGAGCACGGCATCGTCGCCAACGGTTTGGCGACCTACCGCGATTCGTCTTTGCACCGCCATCTCGATCTGGTCAATCACGCCGAGCACCGCACCCGGGTCAGTTTCTGGGAGCAGTCCAATGCGTTGCTGGCCGCGCCCCGCGTGTGGAAGAACGACCGGCGCAAGGTTGCCATGCTGATGGTGCAATCGTCGAGGGGCGCTGCCGACATCGTGTTGACACCCAAGCCGCAGCACACGCCGGATGGCAAAACGATTTCCAACTGCTGGTCGCGGCCGAACGATCTGCATCCGACGCTGCGCGCCGAGTTGGGCGAGTTCCCGTTGCATCATTACTGGGGGCCGATGGCGAATCTCGAATCCTCGAAGTGGATCGCCGCCGCGGCCGAGCGCATCTGGCAATGGCACGAGCCGGACCTGCAATGGGTCTACGTTTCGCAGATGGATTACGACCTGCAACGGCTCGGTCCGAACGATCCGGCGGTTTCGGCGATGCTCGGGGAGGTGCTGACGCTGCTGACGCCGCTGGTCGAGCAGGCGCAGGCCGAGGGCGGACGCGTGCTGGTGTTCAGCGAATACGGGATGACGGCCGTGTCGCGCTCCATCGCCCCCAACGCACGACTGCGCGAAGCGGGCCTGCTCGTTACCGATGACAACCGCGAAGTCGATTACCGGCGCAGCGATTGCTTTGCCATGTGCGATCACCAGGTAGCGCATGTCTATTGTCGCGATGAAGCGGCGATTGACCGCGCCCGTGATTTGTTGACCGACTTGTCAGAGGTCGCAGAATGTTATTGCGGCGAACAACGCAAAGCGATCGGTTTGAACACGCCGCGCGCCGGCGACCTGGTGCTGTTCTCGCAAGAAGATGCGTGGTTTGAATACCGCTGGTGGGACGACTGGGCGCAAGCCCCGGACTTCGCCTGGACGGTCGACATCCACAAAAAGCCCGGCTACGACCCGACGGAACTGTTCTTCGATCCGGCGATGCGCCGCATCCGCGCCGATCAACCGCAACGGGTCAAGGGTTCGCACGGCACGCTGCCCGCCGATCCATTCGATTGGCCCGTACTGCTCGGGGCCGATGCGGCGGAACAGATCGAAGCGACCGCCATCGCCGCGCTGTTGTAAAGCAAGCCGCAAAGAACGCGAAGTCGCGCCAAGGACGCGAAGAGAATTCTTTTTGACGGGATGAACAGGATTGTATGGATCGTTATCAGAAAGAAATCCTGATCGTTCTGTATATCCGGTCAAAGAAATTTCCTCCGCGTCCTTTGCGTTTCTTTGCGTCCTCCGCGGTTCACCTTTCACTGTACAATACCCGCCATGTGGTACGTTTACGCGATCCTGGCGATCGTTCTCAACCTGGTCTGGCTGTTCCTGACCGTGCTGGGGCTTCCCGGCAACTGGCTGATGCTGGCCACGGCGGGGGGGTTGCTGTGGTGGTATTGGAAACCGGGTGCGCCGTGGGATCAGCAGGTCTTCAGTCTGACGACGATCATTGTTCTTCTGGCGTTGGCGGTGATCGGTGAGATACTCGAGTTTTTCACGGGCATGTTCGGAGCGAAAGTCGGCGGCGGGGGCAAGCTCTCGGCTTTCTTCTCACTGGTCTTCTCAATGTTCTTTGGAATCGGCGCCACGTTCGTACTGCCGGTACCTGTCGTCGGCACCCTGATCGGTGCGATTGTCGGGGCCTTCTTCGGGGCCTGGCTGGGCGAGCATGCTTCATCGCGCGACAACAAGACGCCGCTCAAGGCCGGGACCGGCGCCGCCGTCGGCCGCCTGCTCGGCACCGTCGCGAAAGTCGGCATCGGCGTGACGATCTACCTCGTCATCGCCGTGACGTTGTTTTTATGATTGGATAACCCCGCCGTGAACGGCGGGGCTTGAATTCTGAACCCAGACCCCGGCCCCAGGCCCCAGGCCCTCATCCCTACTTCAACGCGCCGTTCTTGTAGACGGGGTAGTATTCCTGCAAGGTTTTCACCGACCAATCCCCGCGGTGCAGGGCGGCGATGGCGCGGGCGACGGCCGCGGCGCCGGTGGTCGTGGTGATCATCGGCACGTTGAACCGCACCGCCGTGGCGCGGAGCTTGCCTTCGTCGGTGTTCTGGCCCTTGCGGGTGGGGGTGTTGAGGATGAGTTGAAGTTCGCCGTTCTTGATCATGTCCACGGCGTGGGGGCGACCGGCGGAAATCTTGTTTAATCGCTTGGCCGGGACGTTGTTTTGCTCCAGCCAGTCGAAGGTGCCCGGCGTGCTGTAGATGGTCAGGCCCTCGTCGGCCAGGGCGCGGGCGACGGCGAGCATGTGCGGGCCCTTGTCGGTTGAACGCAACGAGAGGAACACGTTGCCCTCGGTCGGCAGGACCAGCCCCGCGGCCATCTGGCTTTTTGCAAACGCCACCGCGAAGTCGCGATCGACGCCCATCACTTCGCCGGTCGAGCGCATTTCCGGGGAGAGGATCACATCCACGCCGGGGAACTTGCTGAACGGGAAGACCGATTCCTTGACCGACGTGTGATCGGGCAGGTAGTTTTCCTCCGCATCGATTTCGCACAGCGACCGGCCGGCCATGACCTTCGCCGCGATGCGCGCCCAACTGATGCCCGTGGCCTTGGAGACAAACGGCACGGTGCGCGAGGCGCGCGGATTGACCTCCAGCACGTAGATGGCGTATTCCTCGTTATCGTGTCGGGGGCGCGTGATGGCGTATTGCACGTTCATCAGGCCGCGCACCCGCAACGCTTCGGCCAAACGACGGGAATGCTCCACCAGGCGATCGATCACCGGCGCCGGCAAGCTGAACGGCGGAATCGCGCAGGCCGAGTCGCCGGAGTGAACCCCGGCTTCCTCGATGTGCTCCATGACCCCGCAGATCATGGATTGGGCGTTTTCCGTGGCCCCTTCTCCATAATCTCCCACGACATCGACATCGACTTCGATCGCCTGGTCGAGGAACTTGTCGATCAGCACGGGCGCATCGGCCAGTTCAGAAACGTCCACGGCCGTGCGCATGTAGAAGGTCAGTTGTTCTTCATCGAAGCAGGTTTCCATGCCGCGCCCGCCGAGGACGTAGCTTGGCCGAACCAGCACGGGGTAGCCGATGCGGTCGGCGATTTCGACGGCCTGCTCCAGCGAATAGGCGATGCCGTTGTCCGGCTGCTTGATGTTCAGGTCCTGCAGCAGCTTCTGGAAGCGCTGGCGGTCTTCGGCCAGATCGATCGAATCGACGGACGTGCCGATGATGGGTACGCCGGCGGCCTGGAGACCGTGCGCCAGGTTGAGCGGCGTCTGACCACCGAACTGCACGATGGCGCCGTGGAGGTTGCCTTGCTGACCCAGCGGCGCGCCGTTGAGACGCTCGCAAAGGTTCAGCACATCTTCCAGTGTCAGCGGCTCGAAGAAGAGCAGATCGGACGTGTCGTAATCGGTCGAGACGGTTTCGGGGTTGGAGTTGACCATCACGGACTCGAAGCCCAGTTCATCGGCGGCGAATGCGGCTTGGACGCAGCAGTAATCGAACTCGATGCCCTGGCCGATGCGATTGGGCCCGCCGCCGAGAATCACGATCTTCTTTTTGTCGGTAACGCGCACTTCATCGTCGCAATTCTCTGTCCCTTCGTTCCCTTGTCCCTCAGTCCCTGCCTTCACATACGGCGTCTCGTACGTGCTGTAGTAGTAGGGCGTTTCCGCTTCAAACTCCGCGGCGCAGGTGTCGACCAGCTTGTAGACCGGTTCGATACCCAGCGACTTGCGGTACGCTCGCACGGCGAGGATCGTCTGCGTGGTGATCGAGCCGAGGTAGAGGTTGGCCAGTTGCGGGTCGGAGTATCCCCACTGCTTGGCCTGCCGCAGCACGTCCACGGGGACATCTTCCAGTTGCTTGTAACCGCACAGCACGTCCTCGAATTCGACAAGCTGACGAATCTGATCGAGGAACCACGGGTCCACGTGCGTCAGTTCGTAGATTTGCTCGATGTCCCATCCCATCTTGAAGGCGTAGCGCAGGTAATACATGCGGCCCTGCGAGGGGACGGAGAGTTTGCGGACGAGATGGTTTTTCTCGATGGGCCAGGAGGGGATGCCGGCTTCGTCCTTGGTGGCCTTGCCGCGCTGTGCGGCGAGCCATTTGTCGTTGGCGTCGAGACCAAGCCCGAATCGCTTGACCTCCATCGAGCGGATGCCCTTCTGCAGCGATTCCTTGAACGTGCGCCCGATGCTCATCGCCTCGCCGACGCTTTTCATCTGCGTGGTCAGGGTTTCATCGGCTTCGGGGAACTTTTCGAAGGTCCACCGCGGAATTTTCGTCACCACGTAATCGATGCTCGGCTCAAAGCAGGCGACGGTCTTGCCGGTGATGTCGTTGGGGATTTCGTCCAGCGTGTATCCCACGGCGAGTTTCGCGGCGATGCGCGCGATGGGGAAGCCCGTCGCTTTCGAGGCCAATGCCGACGATCGACTGACGCGCGGGTTCATTTCGATGACGACCATCTCGCCGTTGGTGGGGTTGACGCCGAACTGGATGTTCGAGCCGCCGGTTTCCACGCCCACCGCGCGGATGATGGCGATGGAAGCGTCGCGCATCTGCTGGTATTCGCGGTCGGTGAGGGTCTGTATCGGGGCGACGGTGATGGAGTCGCCGGTATGCACGCCCATGGCGTCGACGTTTTCGATCGAGCAGACGATGACGACGTTGTCGGCCCGGTCGCGCATGACCTCCAGTTCGTATTCCTTCCAGCCGATGACCGACTGATCGATGAGGACTTGGTTGATCATGGAGGCATCGAGGCCGCGCCGGACGATGTCCTCGAATTCTTCTTTGTTGTAGGCGACGCCGCCGCCGGTGCCGCCGAGCGTGAAGGCGGGGCGGATGATGACCGGCAGTCCGACCACCTCAAGAAATGCCCAGGCGGCGTCCATCGTTTCGACGGTGCGGGCCAGGGGCTGCTTGAGTCCGAGCGTTTCGACGATGGCGCGAAATTCCTGGCGGTCTTCCGCCGCGGCGATGGCGCGGCGGTTGGCGCCGATCATCTCCACGCCGTGGCGGTCCAGAATACCATCGTCGTAGACCTGGCAGGCGCAGTTCAGGCCGGTCTGGCCGCCCAGCGTCGGCAGCAGGACATCGACGGGATGGCCCGCTTCGCGCTCGGCGGTGAGGATTTTATCGATGGTTTGTGGAATGATCGGTTCGATGTAGGTCCGGTCGGCGTACTGCGGATCGGTCATGATCGTCGCCGGGTTGGAATTGACCAACACCACGCGATAGCCCTCTTCCTTGAGGGCTTTGCAGGCCTGGGTTCCGGAATAATCGAACTCGCAACCCTGGCCGATGACAATCGGCCCGGATCCGATGATCAGGACGGTATGGATATCGTCGCGTTTGGGCATTTTGTTGGGGTCAGGCCGATCAAATTATGCAGAAGATACCGGCAGAACCACCCGCCGACAAGCGGCCCCGCACGGCGCGGCGAAATCGGACGCATCAAGCGATGCATGGATTTTCGGTGGTGACCGGGGGCGGGAGTCAGGAATCGGTCTGATGACTGCCCAGGCAGGCCGAGGAACATAGGTCGATCAGTGAATTCAACTGCTGTTGCAGTCGGTTGTGCTCGGCTTCTTCATCGATCAGTTCCATGAACCGTCCCGCCGCCTCGCTGATTTGCGAATAGCCGTATCCCCCGGCGGCGCTCTTCAATTTGTAGATATGCCGTCGCAGGGTCTCGCCTTCACCCTGTTTGAGCAGCGATTGCAGACTGGACAATTGCTTTTCAAGCCGGCTCAGGAAATCGACGATCACCGGGCGCATCTGCACGTTGGCCCATTGTTCGCTGAGCAGCGCTTCGCCCTTCCCGTCGGCCAGACGATCGCGCATCAGGAATTGCTGAAACGTTTCCGTCAACGATTCGGCGGTAAACGGCATGGCCAACACCGCGCTGCACTGGATTTTTTCGGCCAGTTCTTCCGGCGGGGTGTCGGTCCGGGCGGTGGCGCCGATGATCGGGCCTTCGTAACCGGCCTCGCGCACCGCGGCGATGATCTGATCTTCGGGATGATCGGGCAGCCATAAATCCGCCACCACCAGGTCGAACGATTGCTTCTCGATCAGTCCCTTGGCCTGCTCGGCCGATTCCACCGCGGACAATTCCAGGCCCATCTGGTCGGTCATGAAGCCCATCAGTTCGCGGTTGTCCAGTGCATCTTCGATGTACAACACCCGTCCGCGCAGCTTGGCCAGGGCGTTGGGTTGCGGTTCGACCGGGTTCGGATCGCAGTCTTCCACGAAGTCGGACAACTGGATCGGCGCTTTGAAAGCCATGCCGACTTCGTGCACGCGTCCCTCGACCAACTGGCAGCGCACGATCTTGCCGGTCAACCGGACCGGCTGGTTGTCGCAGGTGGCCAGGACCATGTGGGTGGGGGTGCCGGTGTAGCAGAAGCTGCCGTGCAGAAAGCCGACGCCATAAGTTGAAAGGTTCACGGTTTGAACGCGGTAACGAATGCGTGAGCCGCCGGGATGGTGCATCTCGACCACGGCGTTATCGCGATAGAACGGCTTGCGAGCGTTGGCGCGGCTGTCGTGGCGGTTGTTCGCATTGACCCGCCGCTTCATCCGGTTCATGATCGCCTGCTTCTGCTGCTCGTTCAGGCGCAAAGCATCGATCGTTTCGTCATGTGCGTTGCTCATCTGGCTTCGCCGTTCAGGAGTGGACAATACCTTCTGTGTTACTATCGGGCGGCGGGTAGTGCGACTTTGGGGGCTGAGAGGGCTGGGCAGACGTTTTTTAAGTGGACGGGCTTGGCGGCGCGCCGTCTGGTCAGCCATGCCCCGGGCCGCTAGAATGCCCCCGTTCGGCCGACGCGTAGGTCGATCGAAACCCGGTTATCGGCAGCAGAAGCCATGATCACACGCCGCAAAACCCGCCAGGTTACCGTCGGTGATGACCACCACGGCATCGTCAGAATCGGCGGCGATGCCCCGGTCTCCGTGCAGTCGATGACCGGCGGCTATACGCACGACATCGATGGCTGCGTGGCGGAGATCAACAAGCTCGCCGCGGCGGGGGCGGACATCGTCCGCGTGGCCGTGCCCGAGCGCAAGGACACCGCCGCCCTGAAGGAGATTCTGCCGCAGGTGCGCGTGCCGATCGTGGCCGATGTGCATTTTCACTTCCAGCGGGCCC
>JANQHK010000004.1 GCA_028282685.1 Phycisphaeraceae bacterium | reverse complement strand
CCCCCACATGGGGGAGAGGGGTATTCCTGCTCATCCTCGTTTTCACCACGGCCACGGCGGCAGCGCAAACGCCACCCGAAGGGGCGCGCAGTGCGCCGAACGTTTTTCGCAAGGCCGTCGAACGTGTTCTGCCGGTGATGGTGACGATTGAAACTTACGGGACGAGCACAGCGAAGGTCGATCCCCGCCGCAAGCGCGCCATCCAGGGATTCAGTCAGCCCGGCGAGGGCCCGACGTCCGGCCTGATCATTGCCGATGGCGGTTACATCCTCACCTCCTCCTATAACTTCCTTCGCAAGCCGAAAATCATCACCGTCGTGCTGGCCGATGGCACGCGCCATGTGGCCGAAATACTCGGCAAGGACGAAACGCGCAAGCTGACCCTGCTGAAGATTGATGCGAAGGAGCTGCCCGTGCCCGAATCGATCGAACGCGCTGCGCTGCGCGTCGGGCAGTGGGCGGTGTCGGTGGGGGCGGGATACGGCGGAGAGCAGCCGGCGATTTCGGTCGGTATCCTCAGCGCCCTGCAGCGCATCTCCGGCAAGGCCGTGCAGACCGATGCGAACACCAGCCCGGCGAATTACGGCGGGCCGCTGGTCGACAGCCGCGGACGCGTGATCGGTCTGATTGTGCCGCTGTCGCCCGGCCCGGGCACGGAATTGGCCGCGGCGCAGTGGTACGATTCGGGTATCGGCTTCGCCGTTCCACTCGACGGATTGGAGACGATCATCGAGCGCATGAAGCGCGGCGAGACGATCGAGCGCGGCCTGATGGGCGTGGCGCTCAAGCCCGCGTCGGACGATCAGCGCGGACTGGTGATTGAAAAAGTCGCCGAGCATTCTCCCGCCGCGCGTGCGGAGTTGAAAAAGGGCGATGTGATCACCGCGGTCAACCGGTGCGACATTTTCGACATGATGGGGCTGAAGACGGAAATGGGGCGCTACCACGCCGGCGATACAATCACCGTCCAGTTCACGCGCGCCGAGCAATCGCAGAGCGTCGAAGTGCAACTGCAAGCCGGGCCGTTCACGCAACCGCAAGCCGAGTCCGGGGAAGAGAGCGAACCACAAACCGGTCCCGAACCCGACTCCGAATAGTTCCGACAATTACCACTTGCGAATCACCTGCACGCCGTTGGAGGGTGGGGGTGGGTTGTCATCGCAGCGCAACTGGATGCGCAGTGCCTGTGGCGGGCAGAACACGCGCAGGCCGTCCATGGCCTGGTCCCCGACGCCCCGGCTGACGACCAGTTGGGTTCGGCCGCGCCGGAACAAACCGCTGTACCACCGGCAGGGCCAGGGTCCGTCGCCGACGTAGATCGGTCGCAGACCGGGCAGGCGGCATTGGCCGCCGTGCGTGTGACCGCTGAGCACCAGGTCGATCCCGGCATCGCTGGCCGGTATCAGCCAGTCGGGTCGATGTGTGAGCAGAATGCGCAAACGGCCGGCGTTGTCGGCGGCGTGCTCGGCGTTCAGTGCCGCCAGCAGATCACCGAACATCACATGCGGGCTGCAATCCACACCCAGCACATTCAGCGGACGCTGCGGATCGCGCCAGGCGCTGTCACTGAGGCAATGTATCGGCAGGTGTTCCATGCGCTGACGCAGCGCGGCGGTATCGTGGTTACCGAAGACACAGAAACTGCCGATGCGCGGCCGGGCGGCTCGCAGAAGCCGCTGCACCACCTCGTGGGTGGCCGCCTCGTAACCCACGTCCGCGACCAGATCGCCGGTGAACACCAGCAGGTCCGCCGGCTCCTCGGTCTCCAGGGTCTCGATGAGCCGATCGAATCGTCGTCGCGGCCGACGCACGTGCAGATCGCTCAAATGGCAGATCGTCAGGCCTTCCAGGGCTTTTGGCAGGGCGGGCACGGCCAGATCGAGCGGTTCAATCCGCGATCGGCGAGGTCCGCGGCGGGTGTCGGGGGGATTTGTGGAGTTGGAGGTTGTGCAAGCGGAACGCATTGCCGTATAATAACATAGTTGCACCGTCCGCCCGGGTGAGGTACAGGCCGGGGTGTCGGCGGTATGATTTTGCCCCCCGTTTCTCTTCACAGGTAAGCATCCGAGGAGTTTGTCATGGCCAAGATGTTCTACAGCATCGAGGAAACCGCCGAGCGTTTGGGTATCGGTGTCGATCAGGTACGCCAGATGGCGGATGAAGGAAAGCTGCAATCCTTCCGCGATGGCGCCAAGGTCATGTTCAAGCGCGACCAGATCGAAGCCATGGCCGGTGGTGAAAGCGGCGCGTCCGCTCCCCCAGCCGACAGTACGCCCAGTTCAAGCGATACCGACGCGATCGATCTGGCCTCGGTCACCCAGCAGGACACTCCGGACAAACCCAAATCCGCCACCGCTACGGGCATCAGCGTGTTCGATGCCGACGAAGTCGAAATGGCCGATCCCATGGCGCAGACGGTCGTCAGCGGGGGACTCGATACCGACGAAGAAGACCTGGTGCTCGAATCGGTCGGCAGCGGCTCGGGTCTGCTCGATCTGACGCGCGAAAGCGATGACACCTCGCTCGGTGCCGAGTTGCTCGATGAAATCTACCCCGCTGGTTCCGATGCGAAGGACGCCTCCAGCGCCGGCAGCATTTTCGAGCAGGCCGGCGGTGTGGAATCCAGCGGCGCCGTGGTCGATACGCCTACCCACCATGCCCAAGTCAACGTCATCGAAGCCGAGGCCGAAGACCCCGTCGGAAGCGGATTCACCGGCGGACTGCTGGCCGGCGCGCTGATCTCCATGATCCTCGTGGCGCTCGTGGTGTTCACCACCCAGTACGGAATCAAGATGGAACTGACCACCAACCTCAGCAAGAACATGGGCGCTTTCGGCGGCGGCCTGGCGTTCGGAACCCTCATCCTCGGCGTCATCGGGTTCTTCGTCGGAAAGGCATTCAAGAAATAACCGATGCCCAATCTCTGTTCGTGACAAAGGGCGGCCTCACGGCCGCCCTTTGTCACGCGCGATCGATCGAAGGTGAATCAGCGGCGGCGGTCGTCCTCGTCCGGCTCCTGCACTTCGACCACCAAGCCGTTCTGCAGCACGGGCATCCGATCATCACGATCCATCTGCACGAAGCCGGCGAAGACGCCGCCGACCAGCACCAGACTGGCCCGGCCTTCGCCAATCAGTTTGGGTTCATTCAGCAGCACCGCCGGGCCCCGGCTGCGACGATTGAGCACCGAACGGGAAAACGCGCCGCCGCGCGAGCGCTGGTTTAAGCTGATCAGGTGCAGGTCCGGCGACTGTTGCGATAACGCGCTGCGCTCGGGCCGACCGACGAACACCACCGCATCGCCCGGCTTGATTTTCTTATCCTTAAATTGTTTGGTGTTGAACGCGTTGATCTCGCTGCCGAACACCTCCGGATTGATCGCGGCGACCTCTTCCAGTGCGCCGGTCAGCAATTCCACCGTGCGCTGGTAATGCGGTTGCTCGGGATCGGCTTGCGCCACGGCCAGAACGGCCTGCTCGAACATGCGCTGCAGAGTCGTGATATCGTTGTAACCGTTGCCCTCGCAGCGCGGGCAGACAAACAGTTCCGTACCCTCGATGGCTTTGCGGATACCGCCGTCGGTTTTGTAACCGCGAATGACCGAACGATGCACCTCGCCTTTGCCTTTGCATAGCCGGCAGGCCGCCTGGTTTTTCAAAAGGGCCAACGGCTTGCGCAACTCCGCCACCGGTTGATCGGCGGGGATATACAGATTCGGAAATGCGCTGCTTGGCAGTTCCGCCGCGGCCAGCAGGTTTTCAACGGTGCGCGGCACCATTCCTTGGGCTGACGTAGCGGACAGAAATGTGTGCAACTGCGAACCGGCCAGAAACAGGGAACCGTCCTTGCGCTGGGGATACACCCAGTAGCTCAGTCCGATGAGTCGGCCCGTCTGATCGACCAACGGGGCGCCGCCAAGACCCAGCGTCGGTTTTTCATCGGTGACAATCCAGCGGCTGGTTTCGGGCATCGGGATCAATCTCTGCCAGCCCCGGTCGATTTCATCGAGCATGTTGACCTCGGCGACCTTGTGGCTGCTGGTTTTCAATCCGGTCTTTTTCGACCAATGGACCGCCGTGGCCGTTTGACCTTCCAACGGATCCTGCTTGATGCAAGTCAGGGGCTGGACGATCGGTCGCCAGATGCCGCTGCCGGCATCGAGACGCGCCAGGGCGAGGTTGTTGGACACATCAATTTCCCGCAGGCCCAAGCGCACCGGCTCCTTGCCCAGAATCATTTCGACATGCGACGAGCAACCTTTCACCAGGTCCAGCGGGATGAGTACATCGCCTTCCGCGGAAACCACCGTGCCCAGACCGGAGCGGTACATCGCTGTGTTGCCGATTCGCGCCACCACCTGAAAAACAGCGCGACGCAGTTTCTGCTGAAGCGCCACCGGATCGAGTTCGGCGGGGGTGGTCGCCACGCCGTCCTCGGCAGAACGATCAGCCGGAGCCAAACCGACTTCCCAGCGGACGGCCACCTGCGTGGATTTATGGAAATTCAATTCGATTGTGGATTCGTTCTTTTTCAGCAAGCGCTGCCAGCTCTCGGTCAGGTCTTCCGTGGTTTTGCCGTTAACCGCGATGGATCGGCCGCTCATGTCGAGCAGAATGGTTTGTTTCCGGGACGTGTCGGCGAACTGAATTTTCACGCGGCGGTAACCGCTGCGCACTGTCATTTCACCGCTATCGACTTTCAAGGTGAATTGAATGCGTTTTTGATCGAGCTTTGACCGCTCGAAGATCAGCGTCGGGCCGTGGTACCCGGTCTTACCTCCAACGAAGGTTGCCGACGATTCATCGACTTTCCACTGCTGATTTTCCTTGTCCGCAGTCAGGATCGAATCGTCTCCAGCCGCGGCCGGCCCGGCGACGATGACCCCAATGAAAAACACGATTCCCAATGCGCTTGAACGTATCCACGTCATGAGTCGGCTCCGACAGCAGGTTCCCCTGTAGGGTAAGACGTCTGAACGTGACAGATTATTTTATCGCATCCTCGTGGGCGTGCGGGATTTTATATGAACGCATCGCTACGGTCGCCAGACGATCACTGGAGAACGCGCCGCGGCGACTTCATCCACCCGGGCGACGTCGGCGTGATGCGGCGCGGCATGCATCCGCCCGGTATCCTCCTCCGCCTCCTCGGCGATCCGTCGCATCACCGCCACGAAGCGATCCAGCGTGTCCAGCGATTCGCTTTCGGTCGGCTCGACCATCAGGCAGTCGCGCACCGGCCAGTGCATGGTCGGCGGGTGGACGCCGTAGTCGATCATCCGTTTGGCGATATCGATCAACGTCACGCCGCGATCCAGCAGAGCGCGGGGGATGGCAATGAACTCGTGCGCACAGTAGCGCCCCGCCGCCGCATCGAAGTAGGGCATTTCAAAACGGTCGGCCAGGCAGGCGGCCAGGTAATTGGCGTTGAGCACGGCGGTCTCGGAAACGCGGCGCAATCCGTCCGGACCGCAGGCGCGGATATAACACCAGGCCCGCAGCAGCACGCCGATCTGTCCGAAAAAGCTGCGCACCTTGCCGATCGACTTGGGGCGGTTCCAGTCAAGAACAAACTCGATATCCCCCGCGTCCGAACGTTTGACCTGCGGAACGGGCAGATACGGCGCAAGGAAATCACGGCAGGCGATGGGCCCGGCGCCCGGACCGCCGCAACCGTGCGGCGTGGAGAAGGTTTTGTGCGTGTTGTAATGCATGATGTCCACGCCGAAATCGCCCGGCCGCGCTTTGCCGAGAATCGCGTTCATGTTGGCGCCGTCAAGGTAGAGCAGCGCCCCGGCTTCGTGCAGGATGCCGGCAATCTCGACGATCTGTCCGTCGAACAGGCCCGCCGTGTTCGGATTGGTGATCATCAGTGCGGCGGTTTCGTCGTCGCATTTGGCGCGCAGGTCGTCCAGATCGACCAGGCCATCCTTGCTGCCGATCAGTTCCAATCCCGCGCCGCACATGGTGCAGGAGGCGAAGTTGGTGCCGTGTGCGGTATCGGGCGCCAACACCTTGCGGCGCTGCGGGGCGTTGCCGCCCCGAGGATCGTTGAAATAGGCCCGGATCACCTTCAGCGATGTCCACTCCCCGTGCGCTCCGGCGCAGGGCTGAAGCGAGACTTCGTCCAGCCCGGCGATCTCGGCCAGGTCGAGCCGCAACTCATACAGAATGCGCAACAGGCCTTGGACATCGGCATCGGTCTGCAGCGGATGGGCGTTGACGAAACCGGACATGGCGGCGGCGGCTTCGTTGATCCGCGGGTTGTACTTCATCGTGCACGAACCCAGCGGGTAGAAATTGTCGTCCACCGAAAAATTCCGGCGCGCCAGATGGTTGTAATGGCGCACCACATCGAGCTGCCCCAGTTCGGGAAGTTCCGGCGCCTCGCCGCACCGTTCACCGGGCAGCGGTGCTTCGTCCACATCGAGCGGCGGCAGATCGATCGCCTGCGCGCCGGGATTGTGCTTTTCAAAGATCAACGGCTCGGCCGGATGGTCACCGCGCGATTTGAGCTGCTCGTACGGATTGACGTTCGGGGAATCGTTCATGACGCCACCTCTTTCAGCAGGTCCACCAGTTCGTCGATTTCAGCGCGGGTGCGTTTTTCGGTGACGGCGATCAGCAATTGGTTTTCCCCGCCGATGCCCAGCCGATCCAGCGGAACACCGGGCAACAACCCCGCATCGCGCCCGGCTTCGACGATGCGCCCCGCGGAAACCGGGCAATCGATCACGAATTCGTTGAAGAACGGCTGGTCGGGATGCGCCGGTTGGTAGCTGTCCAGTGCACTGATTCGCTGTGCGGCGTAATGGGCCTTGTGGTAGCAACGCTCGGCCACGCCGCGCAAACCCGTCGGCCCCATCGTGGACAGGTACGTCGTGGCCCGAATGGCGAGCAGGCCTTGGTTGGTGCAGATGTTGCTCGTGGCCTTGGCGCCGCGGATGTGTTGTTCGCGGGTCTGCAATGTCAGGCAGAAGCTGCGCCGGCCCTCGGCATCGGTGGTCGCGCCGATCAATCGACCGGGCATCTTGCGCAGCAGTTTGTCGCGCGCGGCGAACAAGCCGAGATAAGGCCCGCCGTATTGCAACGGAATGCCCAGCGGTTGTCCTTCCCCCACGGCGATGTCGGCTTCGCACTCGCCCGGCCGCTTCAGCAATCCGCAGGCGATCGGATGAAACACCGCGATCGCCAGGGTTCCGGTCTTCTCGTGT
This sequence comes from Phycisphaeraceae bacterium, assembly GCA_028282685.1. Classification (GTDB taxonomy): domain Bacteria; phylum Planctomycetota; class Phycisphaerae; order Phycisphaerales; family Zrk34; genus JANQHK01. The sequence continues at coordinate 11,713 of JANQHK010000004.1, read as the reverse complement.
GCAGCGGCGAACAGCCCGGCCCAGTCTTCGATCAGGCCGAACACGTTGGGCGAGGCGATCATCGCCGCGGCGGTGTCTTCATCCAATGCATCACGCAATGCGTCGACATCCGTCACGCCGTTCACCGCTGGCAATTCCACCAGGTCGATCGGCAGGTCCGCCGTGGCCGTGGCGATGACCGCGCGGGTGTGCGGGTGGATGGTCGACGCCATCAACACGCGGCGTTTGCCCGTCACGTTGAGCGCCATGTACACGGCTTCCGCGGCGGCGTTGGCGCCTTCGTACAACGATGCGTTGGCCGCATCCATGCCGCTCAGCCGGGCGATCTGCGTCTGGAACTCGAAGAAGGCCTGCAACGATCCCTGCGACGCCTCGGCCTGGTAGGGCGTGTACGCGGTGAGGAACTGGCCCTTGCCGGCAATGTCATCGACCACCGACGGGATGAAATGGTCGTACGCGCCGGCGCCCATGAAGCAGGCGGCCCGGTCGGCTGTGTAATTCGCCCCGGCCAACTCACTCAATGTTTTCTGGATTTCCAGTTCGCTCAATGCCGCCGGAATATCAAGCGATCGATTCAGGCGCACGTCCTGCGGCAGTGTCGTGAACAAGTCGTCGATCGACGTGGCGCCGATGCGCTGGAGCATGAGGCCGTGTTGTTCGGGTGTGATCTGAACGTAATCCATAGAAGCAATCCAATGTGCCCGGATCGGTGGGCTGTCGGTGGGGATTCGGTCAGTTTAGGTCACGCATCGCCGGTTCGCAAAGGCCCGGGAGGGGGTCTATAATCGCACGGGTCCGTTTTCGGGGAATGATGTATGCGAACGATCCAGGGCCTGGCATGACCTACCAAATCGAACAGCAGAAGACCGGAATTATCATTGTCGATCACGGTTCGCGGCGTGAGGAATCCAACGCCATGCTGCTGGACGTGGTCGCGATGTTCAAAGAACACACCGACTGGCCGATCGTCGAACCGGCCCACATGGAACTGGCCGAGCCGTCCATCGCCGCGGCGTTCGATCGTTGCGTTGAGCGTGGCGCCAGTTTCATCGTGGTGCACCCGTTCTTTCTTCTGCCCGGCAAGCACTGGAAGAGCGATATTCCCGAACTGGCGCGCGCCGCGGCGGCGAAGCACGCCGGTATCCGGTTTCTGGTCACCGCGCCGCTGGGGACGCACGCGCTGATGGCGCAAATCATGAACGACCGCATCGCGCACTGCATCGCCGCAGCCAAAGGTGCGGCCGACCCCTGCTACGTCTGCGGCGACATGGGCCAGTGCCAGTTTGAAGAACCCGCTACCGCCGATTCACACCCGCGGAACAAAGACGCTCACCGCTGATGCCCGGGATTGTGGATCCGACCCGGTGAGTCCAATTACGGCAAGCCCCGATGTGCGCACGGCTGAATAAAGACAGGCCGCCGCATGTGCGACGGCCCGTCGGTGGGGTGGTGTGTTGTATGGATTTCGATCAGCCGCCGGTCAACGACCGCCGGAACTCCCGCAGCGGTTAGCCGCCGGGTACTTCATCACGCCAGCGCCGCGGCGAGGTCGGCTTTGGCATCGCCGTTCGCCAGCTTCAGGTCGAATTTATCCTGCAAGATCGCGAAGACGTTGGGCGTGACGAATGCCGGGGGATTCGGCCCAATCGAAATGCCCTTCACGTCCAGCGACAGCAGCGTCAGCAAAACCGCCACGGCCTTCTGCTCGAACCAACTGACCACCAGCGTTAGCGGCAGGTCGTTGACGCCGCATCCGAACGCACCGGCCAGCGCCACCGCCACCTGGATCGCTCCGTAGGCATCGTTGCACTGGCCCATGTCGAGCAGGCGCGGGAAGCCCAGGTGCTCGCCGTACTCGTGATCGCGAATGCGGAACTTGCCGCAGCCGAGCGTCAGAATGAACGAATCGTCCGGTGTGGCCTGGGCGTAATCGCTGAAGTAATTGCGGCCCGCTTCCGCGCCGTCGCAGCCGCCGATCACGAAGAAGTGGCTGATCTGGCCGGCCTTCACGGCGTTGACGATCGTCTCGGCGTTGTCCAGCAGGACCGTGCGATGGAAGCCGACCGTTGAATTACCGATGATATTTTCTTCACACGGCGCGCACTGTTTGGCCTTTTCGATCACCGCGGAGAAATCGTCATCCGCGATGCGCACGCCGCCGGGCACTGCCGTGGCGCGTGTGGTGAACACGCGGTCCTTGTAACTTTCCTTGGGGATCAGGATGCAGTTGGTGGTGGCGATCACCGGGCCGGGGAACGCATCGAACTCGCTCTTCTGCTTCTGCCACGCTCCGCCGTAATGTCCGGCCAGGTTCGGATGGTCGCGCAGCTTGGGATACATGTGAGCCGGGAGCATCTCGCCGTGCGTGTAGGCCTTGATGTCCGTGCCTTCGCATTGCCGGAGCAGGTTCCACAGGTCCACCAGATCGTGCCCGGTGATCAGAATGCCCGGCCCGGCCTTGGTCCCCTCGGTTACGACGCTTGGCTCGGGCTTGCCGAACGTTTCGACGTGTCCCTCATCGAGCATTTCCATCACGCGCAGGTTCTGCTTGCCGCATTCCATGCACAGCTCGAACAGCGATCCCAGATCGAAGTTCACGTTGGTCATTGTGGAGAACAGGGCTTCCTCGATGAACGCGGAGACGTTTTCATCGGTCTTACCGAGTCGGCGGGCGTGGTTGGCATACGCCGCCATGCCCTTCAGGCCGTACAGCAGGATTTCCTGCAACGACTGGATGTCTTCGTCTTTGCCGCAGACGCCGGGGCTGGTCACGCAGCCGGTGCAGCCGGCCGATTGCTCACATTGATTGCAGAACATGGGAAAATCCTTTCGTACCTGTGAGGCATTGCGTTTACCGCGGAGGACACACCGCCCGACCGCACTGCATCCATCATCCGCTATCTGCCCCAGCCGAACCTTGATCCACATCAAGCCGTTGTGATTTTCTTCACCGCACCGGCCGCCCGGAAGCGCAAAGGTCGCGGAGAAAAACACTTACTGCTATGATTGAATAATCAGAAATTTTCTTGCGCCCTTCGCGCTGCTTTGCGTTCTTTGCGGTTAAGGGAACATGTATGCCCGTCGACATCCCCGACATTCTCTCCCGCTGCCCGTTTTTCACCCAGCTCGATGCAACGGGTCGGTCGCGCCTGGCCGCCATCGCCGTCACCCGCTCGTATGAGAAGGGACAGTTGATCTTTCAGCAGGATGTCGAGCCGCCGGGCATGTTCATCGTGGTCGACGGGCTGGTCCGCGTGTACAAGCTCGCCCCCAGTGGAAAGGAGCACGTGCTGCACCTGGCTTCGCCGGGACAGACGTTCGCCGAGGTTGCCGCCATCGCCGATTTTCCGACGCCCGCTTTCGCCGAGGCCGTGGAAACGACCGTCTGCGTCATGCTCCCTGCCCGGGCCCTGCGCCAGTTGCTGCGCGACGACCATGAACTCTGCCTGCAGGTGCTGGCGAGCATGAGTTTCTGGGTGCGCCACCTGGTCGGCCTGCTGGAGGACATCGTCCTGCGCGATGCGGTGGGACGACTGGCCCGCTACCTGCTCGATGCGCCGTGCGATGCCCAAGGCGTGTTGCGGTTGCCGGGGCTGAAAAAGCACCTGGCCAGCCACCTGAACCTGACCAGCGAAACGCTCAGCCGCACGCTCCGCCGCCTCGCCGAAGCCGGGGCGATTGAATCCGCACAGGACGGCGCGGTGAAAGTGATCGACGGCGACGCCCTCGAATCCGCCGCCGAAGGGGCATTCCCGCATTATTGATTGCCGGTTACCCGCCCGCTATTCTGCGGGTGCCACGGGTCGGCCGCAGGCAGACCAGTGTATTGTTCGTAAAGTGATTTGAGACCACGGGGCTGCGACCAATTTCCCTTCGGTCAATTTGCTGCCGACCCGTGGCACCCTGAGAACCGGGAACGAATCATGAGCATACTCGTCAACGCCGGCACGAAGGTCATCTGCCAGGGCATCACCGGCTCGGCCGGGGCGTTCCACACCAAAGGGTGCCTGGACTACGGCACGCAGATGGTCGGCGGCGTCACGCCGGGCAAAGGCGGCCAGAAAGATGGCAACGGCCTGCCGATCTTCAACACCGTCCGCGAGGCGGTGCAATCGACCGGCGCCGATGCGACGATGATCTTCGTCCCGCCGCCCTTTGCCGCTGATGCGGTGCTCGAAGCCGCCGACGCGGGGATCACGTTGATCGTCGTGATCACCGAGGGCATCCCCACACTGGACATGGTGAAGGTGACCGAGGCGCTGCGGGCGTATCCGAACGTGAACATGATCGGCCCGAATTGCCCCGGCGTGATTACTCCGGGCGCGTGCAAGATCGGCATCATGCCCGGCTACATCCATCTGCCCGCATCCCAGGCCTCCACCGGCAAGGCGATCGGCATCATCTCGCGCTCCGGCACGCTGACTTACGAAGCGGTCTGGCAGTGCACCAGTCGCGGTGTCGGCCAATCGACCTGCATCGGCATCGGCGGCGATCCGGTCAAAGGACTGAACTTCATCGAACTGCTGGCCATGTTCAACGACGATGACGAGACCGCCGGGGTGTTGATGATCGGCGAGATCGGCGGGGATGATGAAGAACGCGCCGCGGCGTGGGTCGCCGAGCACGGCCGCAAGCCGGTGGCGGGATTCATCGCCGGTCGCACCGCGCCGCCGGGCAAGCGCATGGGCCATGCCGGTGCGATCATCTCCGGCGGGTCGGGCAAAGCGGAAGACAAGATCGCCGCGCTGCGCGACGCGGGCGTGGCGGTGGCCGAGTCCCCGGCCGACATGGGCGCCGCCATGGCACAAGCGCTGGGGCTTAACTGAGTATCGGCATGATCGAGAACGATGGCCTTGGCATCGAGCGGCGCTCGATGTCTGGCCGGGTGTGACTTGGCGGTGTCCGGGTCAATCCCTGGGGCGGGGCCGGCTCGGGCGTGGCATGCGGTCAATTACGATCTGGCAAGCGCACATCATGACATTCCTTTTGCACGAATCGAACTCGGTTTAGCTGGTCGATAAACCACCACATCGGCCAATCGCGTAGCAAACTTCAAAATTTCTTATATAAGGAGTCCACTCTACGCACCGGCCGACCCAGTTCAAGAAAAAAACCAGATTCCAGGAAAAAATTATAAAAGCGCGCCGCAACTCGTTTTCGATTTGCCGGATCAGGCCGCGCGGGAAGACGCGGCGCCTTGCTTGACCAAGTGCCAGCCGCCGCCGGGTTCCTGTATCGGTTTCTCCGGTTTGTCGGCGAAGAAAGCGTCCACGGCTTTGCTGGCGCCGGGGAAATTGGCATCGCCGTAGTCGTCGAACATGATGATCCCGCCCGGGATCACCTTGTTGTAAAGCTGGCGAAGACAGGTCATGTAGGAATCGTGCAGGTCGCAGTCGAGATGGAGCAGGGCGATGCGGCCGTCGTACTGATCCAGCGTGTCCGCGAAGAATCCCCGCACCAGGCGCACGCGTCCGATCATTTCACGGGGCAGACGCCCCTCGGTAAGCACGCGTTGGACCAGCTCCGGGCTGGTGGACCAGTCGCCGGCGGTGACGTGGGTGCCGCGGTCTTTGCCGGTCGGAGGGGGAAAGCCCTCGAACGAATCGAATCCCCAGTAATTGCGATTCACGCCAAGCAGGTCATCGTGGAGCATGAAGACGAGCAGGCCGAACCCCGCCGCGACGCCGCATTCCACGAAATCGCCCTCGATGTCTTTCACCCGCTCGCACATGCGGCCCTTGTGGATGATCTGGCCGAAACCGTTGCGGCGAAGATGGGGCACGTAATCGCAACGCGTTGCGGGGATCTGCTCGGCCAGGCGATCCCGCCATTCCATCTTCAGGCCCACGCGCCAGAATGCTTTCTTTACCAGTTGCTTGATCATCGGCGTCTCGCAAAGTACGGCGGATATCGCGCGCGGCCATGCCCGCGGCGGATGCGCTGATGCCGTTTGTATCGGCTGGATCGGTTGGGGGGATTAAGAGGGCAGATGAGGCGAGATTATCGGGTATGACCGTGAACCACTCCCATGGCCATCGTTCGGAATTTCTGACCATGCCGCCCGCTTGGCCATTACGTTTTATCCGAAGCTGTCCGCTATGTTCAAACTATTTCGGAACGAGAATACATCGAAAACCAACCGATGCGGATTTCACATTGGGCTTCGTGAAGGCGGCGTGATAACCAATTTCAAATGTTTCGGCGCGATGATGCACCCACGATGTTCCTGCGAATTGACGGCAACCGTTGTAGTTTGTGTCTGTGAGAAATTCGCTGACGTTGCCGCGCATATCGAATAAACCCAGTCGATTGCGTTCTCCGCTGCCGACGTTCAATGTCGATCCAAGAGGTGTGTTCGCGCCAATCCCCCGCTGAGTGACTGAGTTCTCGATGGTCGCATCGCAAACCAGCCGGCGCCATTGCTCATAGCTCGGTAGGCGGTATGTGAAACCTTGGGGCAAGAGACCTTCTTTACGGTCTCGAATGGTCAGTGCCGCACAGAAGTCATCGGCTTCTGCTGCCGTTACGGTTTCCACGGGCAAGTTCTCGCCCCTATGGAAGCTGGGATTGCTTCCTACTACTTCTTTGTATTCTCTTTGCCGAGTCTCGTACCGCGAAACATAGATACCGGAGTCAAGCGCGATCATCTCCATACCCACTGAATTGGTGAAGCCCGTCTTTGCTTTGCTTAGCGACTCACACCTCTCGCCGCAGTCCGAACAAAGAACACAGACGAAAAGAAGCAGTAAAATTGCCTTGATCAAAATGGAACAAATGGAACAACCAAAATTCCATATTGGCATGATCGGCTCCCCGAGTTATTTCGTCACCTGTTGGACTTTGTTATGATCATCACCTCGAGACCCGCCTACGATGAATCCTTTCGGATCTCGCCCGTAGCATCGCATCGACAGGCACACGCTTCATCCTGGCCCTCTGTATGAGAGTCTTCGCCGTGACCTGTGACCGCTGCCCAGTATATCTCTGCGATCACAGCGCATTTTTTTCGTTGATACCACCATTTCCCCCTTTGACAAACTTTCATCATATCTTTGAAAAAGTCATTGTCGCATAACCATCGGTCCGCTCCACAAGTCTGATAGCAGAAGTCGTGGTTCCTACAAGCCCTGCGGAAATCGAATCCGCCAGGCTTATCCGGGATCAACCAGTTTAACACCCCTGTACCTGGGCCACACCCATTGTCCTCTGGATCGAACCCGGGCTTGGGCACAGCGGTCTCTCCTTGCCGACATCTCTTTGCCAATAGTCCGTTCTGATCGCGGTATACGATCGGATTACCACGCACGTATTGATAGAGATTCATTCCATCTGCATATTGCAATCGTAGTTGGGCTTGGGTCGGGATGGGATCGCGTGCGACGAACCCGTCTGCGGCAGCGGGGCCGGCTATGTCGACACGCCAAGCGGGTGGGTGTCATCGTGCCATGCGGGTCACGCTGCATGAAGCGTCCGAGTCGAGTGTGGTACATGCCATGTGCCGAAGAGACGAATAGAGCAAACAAACAGACGATGGCGACAATATAGGATGGACGAAGATTCATGGATGATTCCCCATGGTTTTTATGGCGAATGATTTTCATCGGCCCCAAGATGTCCTCCGGGGTTTGCTTATTCAATTCCTGTATAACGTACCCCCCCCCCTCAAAATGTCAATTGGGATTATCCCCGATCTGCGGTAGCAGGTAGGTCCAACTGTGCCGGATACAATCTACCTTTATTCTTCCTCCAGATACCCCTGCTCCTGATATTCGTTGAGCCGGTAATAGAGTTTGCGGACGGAGATGCCCAGTTCCTCGGCGGTTTTTTCGCGGTTGCCGCCGTTGCGCCGCAGTGCTTCGAGGATGTGGCGGCGCTCCAGGTCCTTGAGACTGCGCGGCTCGGCGTCTTCCTCGGCGTCGCCCGGCTCGACCGAGGCGGGGCGGTGGTCGGCCAGAATCTGCGCGATGTCCGAGCCGACCTGCTTTTCATGCCACTTGGCCAGGCGGCGCCGGGCGCGATCGAGCGCAACTTCCAGGTCGCCCAGGTGCGCGGGCTTGGTGAGAAATTCGACGGCGTCGAGATGGATGGCCTGCTTGGCGTCGTCCAGATCCCCGAAGCCGGTCAGCACGATCACCTGAAGGTGCGGATGCTTCTCGCGCAACTTAGCGAACAGTTCCATGCCGGCCATGCCCGGCAGTTTCAGATCGAGCAGGACGATGCCGACTTTCTCGGCGTGCTCGACCATGACCTTCAGCGCCTCCTCGGCGCTGCCGACCCCGGTGGCGGGCAGTTCCAACTGTCCGACCGCGCGAATCAGCAGTTCGCGCATGCGGTCCTCGTCCTCCACGATGAGCACGTGCGGCGTGGGCATGGCGGCGGGATCGTCGGTCATGGCGAAGCCCTTTTTAGACAGGATATACAGGATGGTATGGCTTTTTTCATGCCGGTTGTTTCATGAATAAGGACGGTTGGCGATGTCCTTGCAGTTCCACATATCCCAATCATCCTGTTCATTCTGTCAAATTAATTTCCGTCTACGGGCAGTTCAATGATGAAGCGGCTGCCCCGGCCTGGACCGTCGCTCTGCGCTTCGATGCGCCCTCCATGGTTGGCGACGATCGCGTGGACGATCGACAGGCCCAGCCCGGTTCCCGCGGTGGCGGTGGCGCGGCGGGTGTAAAACGGTTCAAAAGCGTTCGCCAGTGTTTGCTCGTCCATGCCCCGGCCGTTGTCCTGCACGGTGAGGTGCACGGTGTCCGATTCTTCGGTTCCCAGGATGCGCACGGCGCCGCGCTGGTCGTCCACGGCCTGCATGGCGTTGATGGCCAGGTTGAGCATGACCTGTTTCATTTCACCTTCAATCGCCGAAACGGTGCACGGGCCGTTGAACTGAAGCTGCAGCTGCTTGTGCCGGTGTTCGGGCAGGGCGCGGATCATGTGGGCGATTTGCTCGGCCACCTCGCGCAGGGCCACGGGCCGGCGCTCGGCGGTATCGCGCCGCGCCAGTCCGAGCAGTTTTTCGGTGATCGATTTGCAGCGGAAGGCCTCGTCGCAGATGGTTTGCAGGGCCTGGGCCGTTTCGTTGAGCGCGGCTTCGCCGCGGCTGCGCTTGAGTTGATCGAGCGTCAGTTCGGCGTGGGTGGCGATGATGCCCAGGGGGTTGTTGATTTCATGGGCGACCCCGGCGGCGAGAAAGCCCACGCTGGCCAGCCGTTCGGAGCGCACCAGTTCCTGGCTGGTGCGTCGGACGCGCGATTCCAGATCGCGGTAGAGCGATTCCAGTTCGTCGGCCATGCGGTTGAACTGCCGGGAGAGCACGGCCAGTTCATCCTTACCCGTCACGGGCAGGCGCTGATCGAACCGGCCCGCGGCCAGGCGCTGCGCGCCCCGATGCAACCGCCGCAGCGGGATCATCACCCCCCGGTATTGCCAGATGCCCAGGATCAGCGCAAGGACAATGAACGTGCCGCTGAGGATGCCGACCAGGATGAGGGTGTTCTGTTGTTGTCGCTCGGCTTTGCGGTTGATCTGGTCGATGGTTTTCTCGGTGGCGTTGGCCAGTTGTCCGATGACGTTGAGCGCGTGGTTGATGCGGCCTCTTGCGTTTTTCAGGTCCGGCGTTGTGCTTTGACCGATCAAAGCGGCGGCTTCTTCCAGCGTGCCGCACAAACGTCTGCAAATCGGCTGGGTTTGTCCATCGTCGGTCAACTGCTCGGCGCGCTGCAACGCGGTGAGGATTTGTTCCCGGGCGCGTGCGGTCTGAGAATTGGATGCGCCCAGCGATTCGCGCGCCGCGGCGATGGGCAGGCCCACCGTGTAGATGCGCTGGAGCCGATCGTATTGGTCGAGCGCCGCGGTCAGGTTCTGTCTCAGGCCTATCAGTCCCCCCAGCGCGACTGCGCCCACGGCCGCCAGCGCGATAATCATCGCGGCGATCCGTAGCGTGGTGGTGGTGGCAAGGGTCATAGGCCGGCGCCCGGGAAGTCTTTGCAACCATGATAACGCGATTGCACGGATCGTGAGGCGGCGCGGGGGTGCACATTTTGCAAGCCCGGCTGGGTGGTACGGTATAAGGAGGTCACCACACCCTAATTCCACGAGGTTTACTATGTTTGATCGTATCGCTGTGTCGGGTTGGCTCCTTATCGTATTGGTTGGTTTAGCGGTGGAATCGACGGCGCAGGCCGAGGCCGTCCCGGCTGTGACTCCGTTGCAGTTCGACGAGGTGGTGGTCACCGCCCGCCGCGCCGCCAGCGAGGTATTCAGCGATCCCTACACGATCAACACGCTCGGTACGCAGGAAATCCGCAACCGGGCCTACCGCACCGTCCCCGAGGCGCTGCGCTACACACCGGGCGTCATGGTCCAGAAGACCGCCCACGGCCAGGGCTCGCCGTTCATCCGCGGGTTCACCAGTTTTCGCTCGCTGCTGCTGATCGACGGCATCCGCCTGAACAATTCCGTCTTCCGGCCCGGGCCCAATCAATACTGGGCGACGGTGGACCCGTTTTCGCTGGAACGGCTGGAGGTGGTGAAGGGGCCGTCCAGCGTGATGTACGGCTCCGATGCCATCGGCGGTACGGTCAACGCGCTGACGATCAATCCCCAGGGATACGGCGAGAAGGTGAACCTCCGCGGCACGGCGTACACGCGTCTGGCATCGGCCGAGCGCTCGATCATCGGGCGCGGGCAGGTCGATTTGACCTACGGCCAGGAATTGGGTTTCGTCGGCGGTTTCAACTGGAAACACTTCGGCGATCTGCAAGGCGGCCGGGATGTGGGCGAGCAGCCGTTCACCAGCTACGACGAATACGATGCCGACTTCAAGGCGGTCTATCACCTGAACAACAACACCCGCGTGGTCGCGGCGCACCAGCGCGTCTTCCTGAACAACGGGCCGCGCACGCACAAAACGATCTACGGCATCGACTGGGAAAACCTGAGCGTCGGCTCGGACAACCAGCGCGATTTCGATCAACGCCGCGAGCTGACCTATCTGCAATTCCACGCCACGGATCTCGACGACATCATCGACGAGGCCCATTTTTCGATTTCCTGGCAGGTGCAGAGTGAAATCGAACACCGCATCACCGGTTCATTCAGTGATCGGCGCAAGGGCTTTGACGTCGGCACGCTCGGCTTCTTCGGCCAACTGATTTCCGATACGCCGATCGGCCGGCTGACCTACGGCATCGAGTATTACCACGATGAAGTTTCCTCCTTCTCCACCACAAACGCTATCCAGGGGTCGGTCGCGGACGATGCGACCTACGATCTGCTCGGTCTCTACGTGCAGGATGCGATCGAGCTGGGCGAGCGGTGGGAGGTGATCCTCGGCGGGCGGTTCACGTATGTCGCCGCCGAATCCGACCGGATCGACAACATCGCCACCGCCGACCCGACCGACACGCTCAGCATCGACGAGTCGTGGACGGCGTTCACCGGATCGGCCCGCGCCGTTTACAAGCTGATCCCCGATCAGCTCAATCTGTTCGGGGGTTACTCGCAGGGCTTTCGGGCGCCGAATTGGTCGGACCTGTCGCGGCTGGACGATTTCGGAACCGACGGGCAGGAAGTGCCCTCCACAGGTTTGGATGCTGAGTTCTACCACGCCTTTGAAGTCGGCCTGAAAGCGCGCGGTCAGCAGTGGTCGTTTGAGACCGCTTACTTCTACACGCTGATTCGCGACCAGATCATTCGTTTCAACACGGGC
>JANQHK010000074.1 GCA_028282685.1 Phycisphaeraceae bacterium | reverse complement strand
TGTGGCAACTTGTTGCGATGTGCAGCCGCGTTCCGTACTCGTGGACGACCGCCTCCAATTCCGCCATATCCGCCAGCCAGTGCATCAGGGCATCGACGTCGGGCAGATCGCGGTCGTAAAGTGCCTGAAGCAGGGATTCAATCTGGTCGAAATCCGACGGGTCCAGATTTTCAGGAACGAACGTGCAATCGTCGGTTTGTGGAGCGGTCGGTTCCATACCGTATCTCTGAACGCCGATGGGGTGGCGGGTAGTCATGATAACGGGATCGCCGGGAGACAGCGAACAGGGGCGGGAGGGGTATCGGGGACAAAAAACAAGATTGAATCCTCCAGTCCCTGATTGCCTGGGGGATCCAATCCCGTTGTGATGGGGATTCAACTTTTCTCAGCATCCGCCCGTGTCAGATGCGACAGATATAGTATCAACGCAACAGGATGCGTGGGGCGATAATAAAAATCATCTTTCCACCTCCGGCACGCAGCTCCTTCTCGCACCCGACCGTTTCATCTCCGCCGATCCTCCGGGTGCTTCAACGTGCCTCCTCCGTTTCATCCAACCTCCTCGAGTATCCTGACATACAGCGGTTGTTATCGGATCAATGCAATATTAGAAATCCATTTAGTTTCTTGGCCGATAACGGCTCGGACAAGGGCGAACCGTCCCCCGACCCGCCCTCGCGCAAGTATTGAGTTAAGGTTGCGTTCGTAATTTGTTTATCTGGTTCGGTTATATGCGTATCGGACGGGGCCTGCTCAGCGCTGCTTCATCGCATGAACCTTCATGGGCAGTCCGAATAAATCGATGAACCCGCGCGCTGCCGTCACGTCGTAGCCGCTCATCGCGAAGCTGGCCAGATTTTCGTCGTAAAGCGACTTGGGTGCGGTGGCGCCGATCGCCAGGGCCCGGCCCTTGTACAGCTTCACCTTCACCTTGCCGGTGACGTGTGCATTGGCCTGATCGACGAACGCCTGCATCGCTTGACGCAGCGGGTGGAACCACTGGCCATAATAAACCAGCTCGGCGTATTCCTGCGCGAGCCGGCGCTTGTAGTGATAAGTCTCCCGCTCCAGGCAGAGTTGCTCCAGCGCTTTGTGGGCTTCGTAGAGGATGGTGCCGCCGGGCGTTTCGTAGACGCCGCGCGATTTCATTCCGACCAGGCGATTCTCCGCCAGCAGTGAAATGCCCACCGCGTGTTTGCCGCCGATTTTGTTCAACCGGGCGATCATCTGCTCGCCGCGCAGTTTCTTTCCGTTCAGCATGACCGGATTGCCGGCTTTGAAGCCGACCTCGATCGTTTGCGCGCGGTCTGGGGCTTTCTCGACCGGCACGCTCATCACCAGGCATTCGTTCCACTTCGGTTCCCTGGCCGGGTCTTCGATTTCCGCGCCTTCGTGGGAGATGTGCCAGAGGTTGCGATCCCGCGAGTAGATTTTCTTCTTGCTCTGTTCGACGGGCACGTTCATCTTCTTCGCGTAGTCGAGGGCGCCCTCGCGGCTGTCGAGCCCGTCGTCGATGAACTGCTCATCTTTCCACGGGCTGATGATCTTCAACTTCGGGCCCAGCGCCATGTAGGTCATCTCGAAGCGAACCTGGTCGTTGCCCTTGCCGGTGGCGCCGTGGGAGACGGCATCGGCGCCGGTTTCCTTCGCCGCCAGGACCTGGTGTTTGGCGATCAGAGGTCGGGCGATGGAGGTGCCCAGCAGGTAGTCGTCTTCGTATATCGCCCGCGTCCGCAGCATCGGGAAGCAGTATTCCTCGGCAAACTCGCGACGCAGGTCCTTGACGATCACCTCGTCGGCGCCGCTGGCGTAGGCCTTTTTCTCGATGCCCTTCAGTTCATCGCCCTGGCCCAGTTCCGCGGCGAAGGCCACGAGCTTCACGCCGGGGTAGCGCTGCTTCAGCCACGGCAGGATGACGCTCGTGTCCAGCCCGCCGGAGTAGGCGAGCACGATCTTTCTCGGTTTGGTGGCCTTGGGCATGATCTGTCTCCATAATGTAAGTCACTTATTCTAAAGCATCCGGATCGAGCTTGCTCAGCTAAGATAGGACAATAGGAAACGGAGCCCGACATGGCCTTTTGGGATGTGCTCTTCGAGTTACTGATTCTGCTCTCGGCGGCGCTGGCGCTGGGGATCGTCTGCGAATGGCTGAAGCAGAGCGCGGTGGTGGGGTACATCCTGGCGGGGATGCTGCTCGGTCCGAATGTGCTGGACCTGGTGCATGCCGGCGAGGCGGTGTTGCGAGGCATCGCCGACCTCGGCGTGGCGCTGCTGCTGTTTGCGGTGGGATTGGAGTTTTCGCTGAAGCGGCTGATTCGCATCGGCCCGATCGGCATCGGCGGCGGATCGACGCAGGTTCTGGTGACGCTGGGCCTGGCTGCGGGCGTCGCGATGGCAATCCTGGGACAGACGTCTCCGGCCATCGCCTGGGGCGCGATGGTGGCGCTGTCCAGTACGGCCTGCGTGTTTCGGGTGTTGACCGAACGCGCAGCACTGGACAGCGCGCACGGCCGGGGCGCGGCGGGAATTCTGCTTTTGCAGGATTTGGCCGTGGTGCCGCTGGTCCTGCTGGTCGGTGTGATGGGAAGGCCCGGCGCCGGCGAGCACGGATCGTGGGTGGTTCACATTCTCAAAGACCTGGGGCTGATCGTCGCGTTGACGTTGGGCTTTCTCCTGCTGAACCGTTACGTCCTGCCGCGTCTGCTCAGCGCCGCGGTGGTGCAGCGCAACCGCGAGTTGTGGATTCTGTTGGCGGCGGTGGTGGCGATCGGCTCGGCCTCGGCGGCGCATGCGGTGGGCGTCTCGCCGGCGCTGGGCGCGTTCATCGCCGGCGTGATGCTGGCCGAATCCCCCTTCGCCCTTCAGGTGCGCTCCGATGTCGGGGCGCTGCGCACGCTGTTCATGACGATGTTCTTCGCCACCATCGGCATGCTCGGCAATCCGATGTGGATCGCGTCGCATCCGCTCCTTGTGACGTCGGTCACCGCGGCGGTCATGATCGGCAAAGCCGCGATCGTCACCGTGGTCGGCGTGATCTTCCGCATGAAACTGGGCAGCGCCATCGCGATGGGATTGGCGTTGGCGCAGGTGGGTGAGTTTTCTTTCGTGTTGGCCGAGGTGGCGCGCGGCAACGGGGCAATTGATGACGATCTGTTCCGTCTGTTCATTTCGGTGACGCTGCTGACGCTGTTGGCCACACCGTACCTGATTGCCTGGGGCCCGCGGCTGGGGCGCGCGGTGGAATGGGCGCTGCGTCGGCCCGGCGCCCTGATCGAACCTCCCGAGGATGAGGGAGCCGGCCCGGCACATCGCGATCACGTGGTGGTGATCGGGTTCGGTCCGGCGGGTAGTCAGGTTGTTGAAGCCCTGCTGCGGCGCGGCGAAGAGGTGGTGGTGGTCGATTTGAGGAGCGACAACGTGCGGACCGCCGAGCAGATGGGGGCAGGAGGTTACGTGGGCGATGCGGTCGATCCGCACCTGCTTCACCGCGCCGGTGTGGCGCATGCGAGCGTGGTGGTGGTCACGCTGCCGGACATGCTGACCGCCGCGGAGACGGTGATCGTATTGCGATGGGAAGCGCCGGGGGTGCCGATTTTGGTCCGCGCGCGCCAGGCGCGGTTCATGGAAGACCTGTACCAGGCCGGAGCGACCGTGGTGATCGACGAGGAACAGGCCGTCGGCCGCCGACTCTACCGGGCGCTTCGTCAGGCGGTGCAAGAGCGTGCGGAGCAGGACGGGGAAAAACCCGATCCGTCTTGTGAAGAGGGCGGGGGTCAGGGAAACTGAAAGGGTGCCCACGCCGCAAAAGGGACGTGGGGACGCAGGGGGAGAATGCATAGCGCATGTGGTTATCGGAATTGCAGAACAACGCGCATCGCCATTTCCATATTCTGCCCTTATTCCCTCAGTCCCTTCCCCTAAAAATCGTTACAACCGACAAAACCTCCCCCGTTTTCCAACCGATCTAATCCATGGCACCCAATGCGAGTTCCGCCATGGAAACATCTTTCGAACGTCGCCGCTACCCCCGTTTTGATCGGCAATGCCCGGTCAAGCTGTACCAGCCGTCGGCCCGCCGTTACCGCGGCGGATGCACGGCCAATCTCAGCGCCGGCGGGGCGTTGCTCGAACTGGCCGACCCGGCGCACCTGATGCCCGGCGAAACCATCGAGCTGGTGGTGGACACCGACGATAGCACGGCGCTGGTTCACTCGGACCGGATGCGTCGCGCCCATGTGGTTCGCGTGATGGGCCATGACGCCGTGGCGCAGCGCGTTGCCGTGGAATTTGATGCGGTGGACGATGTTCCCGCCGCCGCTGCCGCCTGATCGATCACACGAAGAAATTTGGGGGTTTCGAAAAAGTGCGGGGCTGAGCCCCGCGCTTTTTTTAATCGTCGATAACCCGCCGCTTGAAGGGACGGACTTGCCAGGTCCCGCCCCTCAGGGTGGGGGTCATTTCTGTTCAATCAACACCACCGCGCGGAGCAGCTCGGCGATCGACCATGCCTGTGCGATGCAGCCGCGTGGGTGGTGGGGCGGGTCGCCGTCGAAGATTTCATGCAACTGGCCCAGCGAATCGGCGATCACCGCCTGGCGCAGCGGTTCGACGGCTTTACTCGCCTGCTTCCTGGCTGCCGCGGAAAACTTCCTCGAACGCAGCAGTCCCTCGACGTATGGTCCGATCAACCACGCCCAGACCGTCCCGCGGTGGTAGGCGCTGTCGCGCTCGTACATGGTGCCGATGCATCGGCCGTGGTAATGCGGCTCGTCGGTCGGCAGGGTGCGCAGGCCGCGCGGCGTCAGCAGCTTTTCCGTGACCAGTTTCATCACGCTGCGCTGCCGGGCCTGCGAAAGTGGCGAATGCTCCAGCGAGACGGCGAACACCTGGTTGGGACGGATCGAGCGGTCCGGGCCGTGCTCGTTGACGTGATCGATCAGTCCTCCCGAGGTGTCATCCCAGAAGAGGTTATTGAACGCGCGGCGGACCGGATCAATCAACGCCGCCAGTTCCACATGACGGTTGCCGGTGGCCTCGGTGAAGCCGACCAGTCCGTGATGCCACAGGGCGTTGATTTCAACGGCCTTTCCGTGTCGGGGCGTGAAGACCATGCCATCGCGCTTCGCGTCCATCCAGGTCAATTGCGTGTGCGGATTGCCGGCGACGATCAGTCCATCGCGATCCATGCTGACGTCGTTCGGCACGCCGTCTCGATACCCGGTCAGGATCGACAGGCAGGCCGACTCCAACACCTCGCTCCACGTGGCGTGATCGTCGGTGGTTTTGAGGTATTGCATCGCCGCATGGACGAACCAGAGACTGGCGTCGACGGTGTTGTAATGCGGCTCGCCGCCGTAGTCATCGAAACGGTTGGGGATCAGGGCATTGCGGATGTGCCGGGCATAGGTGCAGAGCACGCGTCGGGCTTCATCGAACCGCCCGGTGCACAGCAACAGACCGGGCAGGGAAATGAACGTGTCACGTCCCCAGTCACTGAACCAGGGATACCCGGCGAGAATCGTGGATAACCGCTGCTCGTCGACGGTGCGATCGACCACGAAATCCGCGGCCGCGGCAACCAGCGCCGCCAGCGCATCCGGCTGTTTTGTTTTACCGGCGTTGCTCTGGACGAACGTGACCTGCTCGTTCAGCATGGCGGCGCGCCCGTCATCGCCGTCCGCCGCCGCCCAGTCGATCGGCTCCGCAGCGATCATCAGTCGCAGCGTCGGGGCGATGTCGTGTTGACCGGCGGGATCGTTGACCGTGTGCTCGAAATATCCGGGCGTGTAAAGCTGCTCCACGGCATCGAGCCCGCGCGCCGCTTCCACCGCGTAATGCACGTTGTCCCAGCAATCCGGTTGCGCCTGGAATGCGCCGGCGTTCGCTTCCATGTAAATCGGCGGTGCATCGTCGGCCCCGATGATCAGATGCCGTTCCTCGGTATGCAACGAGAAATGCCGCGGATCGGCATCGCCGCGCGTCCCGTGGAAGTCGCGCAAACTGACGAACGGGACCAATCGTAACGTGACCCGATCGGGCAAGGGAGCCGATGCATCGGGACGAGCGCCGAGCCGATAACTGAGCATGGCGATCTGCCGTTTCCAGACCAGCCGCAGTTGCTTGATCAGGCGCAGGGGGCCGATGTGGTAGACCCATCGGCAGGCAGTGTCGCGTTCGAAGCGCGCCAGGTATTTCCAGCCCTGGGGATGGAAGACCGGGCCGTCCTCGCCGGTGAACTGCATGGAGAATAACTCGTGGGTTTGGCCGTCGAAGATCAACTGCTCGCCGACGAGATTAACGGTATTGAAACGATCGACCGGCGGCCGACGCGCCGCGATGAGCGTGGAGTGGTAGCGTCGGCTGTTGCACCCGCTGATCGAGCCCATGGCAAAACCGCCCAGCCCGTTGGTCAGCAGCCATTCCTTTTCGGTCGCCGGACGTTCGTACCCGGCCAGGTCCACCCGGCAGGTGGGGACAACCGGTGTTTGCGATTGTGGCATGTTCATGTACCGCCCCTGTTTCTTACATTGCGGACTATCAGCATATCATCCCCATCCGTTTGCTGATAATCCGCCTTCGCCGAAAAAAAGACCCAGTGACCGATAAGGCCACTGGGCCGAGAAGGAAAGGAGGAAAAATCTGAATACGCGCAGGTCAACACGCTGTGAAACTCATGCGCGACTTTGAAAAATCCAGTTTCTGAGGGCCTTTCTCGGCTGATCGGGAGGGCGGATCAGCCACACAACATCCAAGCCACATTCAAATATACTCTACGAGACGCTGCCAGTCAAAGTTCGCGGTGAAAAACAGCAATTTCTTCAGGTCCGACCGGGCGTGTTGCATGGCCGGTGGGGCTGTTCTATCTTATCACGCTTGACCGCATGCCTGTACGGCGAGTGGAACCATGGCCCGGTCCCGAAAATCCAGTCCGTTTCGCCATGTGGGCTTGGGCTTGGAACTGGCCGGCGCCGTTTGCTTGATGTCGTTGATCGGTTATGGAATCGATCGTTGGCAGGATACAGCCCCCTGGGGGCTTTTCATCATGGCATCGCTTGGCATTATCGGTGGCTTATATAACCTGATAAAGGAGGCCATACGAGCCAACCGCGATGAATGAGCCAACGACCGCCGTGACTGACCCCAACGAAAATCGGCCCTTCCGGGTGGTTCCCGCCGGATTGGTGTTGACGGCCATAACCGTCGGTCTGGGAATCCTGGCCACGGTGGTGGCGCTCTCGGCCGGTTGGCATGCGTTGTTGGCCGCCCTGTGGGGTTCGGCTGCCTGGTGCCTGGCCTCGGCCTGGGTGGCGCTCTGGCCGGTCGCGCTTCGCTCGGCGAAAGCGCCGGACGGCGCGGCGATGGGTTTTGTAATCGGCATCCTCATCCGCATGCCGTTGTGCCTGGTCGGCGTGTTCGTTCTGAGTCAGTCGCCCCGGCTGACCCTGATGGCCAGCGGATTGGCGATGGCCGGATGGTACATGACGCTGTTGGTCGCGGAAGTTTGGCTGGTCAAGCAGTACCTGATGCAACACGGCGGGCGACCTCAGCCGCCGCAGTCCTCGGAGAAGTCGCGTTGATGAACTTCATCCCAACCCTGGCCGCGGATGACCTGATGAGTCACGTGCTTCCGCACCGGCTCTTCAAGTTGTTTACGGTGGGCGACTACGAGTTTTGGGTGACGAACCACGTGTTGATGGCCACGGTGGCGGCGGTGCTGATGGCGCTGCTGTTCCTGCATGTTAAAAAACGCGCGCAAACGCATGGCGAAGGGCTGGACGCCTACGTCACCAAGGGCCGCGTGGCGCAATTGTTCGAAACGATCTGCCAGTTTCTCCGTGAAGAAGTCGCACGGCCGGCGTTGGGAAAAGATACCGACCGCTTCATTTTCTACATCTGGACGACGTTCTTCTTCATTCTGATCTGCAACCTGCTGGGCATGATCCCGATCGGCCAGATCATGCAGTTGGCCACGGGCAACAAATCCCTGGGCCATGCCGGCGGAACGGCTACGGGCAACATCAGCGTGACGGCCGGTTTGGCCATCGTCGCATTTTTGATGATTCACCTTTCGGCGATCCGGGCGTTGGGTGTGGGCGGGTGGCTGAAGCACCATATGCCCGGCCCGATCTTCCTGGCGCCGATGATGTTTGTGTTGGAGTTGGTGGGGGACCTGGTGAAGCCGTTTTCGTTGTGCGTTCGTTTGTTTGCGAATATGGTGGCGGGCCACCTGGTGATCGCGGCCCTGCTGGGAATGATTTTCACTTTCGGCAAGTGGTTCGTGGTCCCTGGCTCGTTGATCGGCTCGCTCGGCATCAGCTTGCTGGAACTGTTCGTCGCGTTTTTGCAAGCGTATGTGTTTACCTTCCTGACCGTCCTGTTCATCGCGTCGTTTGTGGCGCACCACGAAGAACATGAAGAAAGCGGTGGCGAGCACGGCGAAGCTCACGCCGCCTGATGATGTACATAGGGCCGGACTTCGCCAACAACCGGCCACTTAATAAACGTTGGCAGACATTGGAATCTTTCTAAGGAGCACCGCTATGACAATGTTTCAACTCGCAGCGTCGGCGATCGGCGATATCGGTTTGGCGGCTGCCGGCGTCGGCATCGGCTTGGGCCTGATCTGCATCGGTTCGGCCAAGGGCATCGGCAATATCGCGGCCAACGCCGTGCAGGCCATCGCGCGTCAGCCGGAAGCCGGCGGCCGTATCGGCACCAACATGATTATCGCCGCGGCGCTGATCGAAGGTTTTACCTTCTTCGCGCTGCTGGTGGCCATGATGCTGAACGGTAACGTCGGCAAGATGATCGAAGCGCTGACAGCTACCCACTAAGGTTGATTTCATGGGGCGAAGCTTACCGGCTGCGCTCCATCTTTCCGAACCGGATTTAACCGAACCTGCATGCGGGTATGACCATGAGCCGAACCCTCACATTATCTGCGATTGCCTTCGTGTCCGTCGTGACGCCATCCCTGGCTTCGGGAGCAGCGGGGGGGGATCAGCCCAGTCTGCTTCAGCCGGATCTGGGTTCGGTGGTGTGGTCGATCGTGCTCTTTGTGCTGCTGCTGGTGGTGCTTGGCAAATTTGTTTGGCCGCAGATTCTCAAAGGCCTGCAGGACCGCGAAACCAAGATCAGGGAAGACCTCGAACAGGCCCAGCAGGCCAACGCCCAGGCCCAGGCCGCGCTCGGGGAGTACGAGCAGAAACTGGCCGAGGCCCGCGCCGAGTCCCGGCAGCTGCTTGATCAGGCCCGCGCTGATGCCGAGGAACTGCGCGGCAAGCTGACCGGCCAGACCGAACAGGAAATCGCGCGTTTACGCCAACAGGCGACCGATCAGATTCGCCTGGCCAAACAGCAGGCCGTGCAGGACCTGTACGCCAAGGCCGCCGATCTGACGACCGACATTGCCGCCAAGGTGCTTCAGCGCGAAATCAACGAAGACGACGCCCGGCGTCTTGTCGAGCAGTCGATGCAGCAGTTGGACAAAATGAACTAAGGTGCCCCCTCCCTGAAGGCAGGGGCTTGAAACGATCCAGGCCCCGGGCTCCAGGCCGGGGATGAGCAAACGCCATGACGCACACCACCACCAACGATGCCCACGCCGCCGCCGACGCCATCGCCGTCACCTACGCGCGATCGCTGTTCGATCTGTCCGAAGAGGCGGGCGTTGCCAAAGAGGTCGGCGATGAACTGGAACAACTGGTGGCGTTACTGAAAGCTCAACCGGAACTGAATCGGATGTTCTCGCTGCAATCGATTCATCCGACGCGCCGGGCCGCCAGCATCGAAGCGATCTTCTCCGGCCGAGTCAGTGACCTGACCTGCCGTTTTCTGCACGTGCTCAACCGCAAGGATCGCCTGGGCCACCTGGCGGCGACAACCACCGCGTTCAACGCGCTGCTGCGGAAAAAGCATGGCGAGGTGGATGTCCAGGTCTGGACCGCCGCGCCGATCGACCAGGCCCTGTACGACCGGTTGACGGAGAAATTGAGTGCCGCAACGGGGCGCGCCGCCGTCCTGCACCATCGCGTCGATGAGGATTTACTCGGTGGCCTGAAGCTGCGCATCGGCGATCGTCAGTTCGACGGTTCGGTGGCCATGCAACTTCAACAACTGCGCAAGCAACTGATCGACTCCGGGCAGGAAGCCGCCCGGCGGTCGATGGATAAAGTTATCGAGGATTAACCCACCACGGAGTACACACAGACGAAAGCCGCCAGCTTTCAGCCAATTCGATTGGTCGATAACCATGCTGATAGCTTTTTTCCTTCGTGCCCTCTGTGGTGTTACGACAATCCGTCTGACGTTGGAGCCAGCGATATGAAGATACGAACCGACGAAATCACCTCCGTGATCAAGCAGGAGATCGCCCAGTATTCCGCCGAGCTGCAGGTGCAGGAAGTCGGCAAGGTGATCGAAGTGGGCGATGGCATCGCGCGCGTCTCCGGGCTCAGCGGCGCCATGGCCGGCGAAATGCTTGCCTTCGAATCCGAGGCCGGTGAGGTCATGGGCCAGGTGTTCAACCTCGAGGAAGACACCGTCGGCTGCGTGCTGTTCGGCGATTACCTGCAGATCAAGGAAGGCATGAGCGTACGGGCGACCGGCGAGCTGCTTTCCGTGCCTGCCGGCGATGCCTTGCTCGGGCGCGTGGTCGATCCCTTGGGGCGGCCGATCGACGACGGCGGACCGATCGAGGGTGCCCGGATGCGCAAGGTCGATATCATCGCCCCCGGCATCGCGGCGCGCCAGCCGGTCAAA
>JANQHK010000005.1 GCA_028282685.1 Phycisphaeraceae bacterium | reverse complement strand
CGGTGAGGGAGCGGTCGTCGGGCCGTTGATCCGCGTCCGACTTTCCGCTCTCCCGCAGGTAAATGACCGCACCTGCCCCGCCGGGTTCGGGCGTTGTGCGGACCGCTTCCTCACAGGCGCGGCTCGTACAAGCCCGGCATGAATGACGCAAGATGCTCTAGCCCATCAGGATCAACCGCATGGGGCAGATGATAGGCGAAGGGGCGGATGGCGGAAACGGCCAATAACCAGGGACCCATGGCAAAATAAGACCCAAGTTTCAAGCACCAAGGCAGGTCAAGCTTGGTTATTGGTGATTGGGCCCTTACTTTGCTATTGGCCGGTTGGTGCTTGGACGGTTACGGTTTGTGGGTTACGGCGGCGAGAAATTTCTAATTGATTTCCGCCGTTACGGTTGCGTGGCGGGACAGAATGTGGAGCAAGCGCGAATCTAACACGGCGCTAACCGCAATCGAATGGCGCGCCGCCATGTTATTGGCCGATTTTACCCATACCCGGCCGTGCGCTTATCGGACCGCCGTGCCGGGGCCGACCGGCGGGGCCTTTCCCCGTCCGAAGGTATTTGCCCGGACGCAGGAATCACACCATGACGCCCACCGCTGAACCGTTTACCTCGCGTGCCGATCTGCACGTCCACACCAAGTACTCCGACCGTCCCAGCGAGTGGATTCTGCGTCGGGTGGGCTCGCCGGAGTGTTTTGTCGAGCCGCGCCACGTGTACGACCAGGCCCGCGCCGCGGGGATGGACTTCATCACCATCTCCGATCACAACAAGATCGACGGCGCCCTGGAGATCGCCCATCTGCCCGACACCTTCATCTCCAACGAGATCACCACCTACTTCCCCGAAAACGGCGCGAAGATGCACGTGCTCTCGACCGGCATCACCGAGCAGCAGTTCAAGATGATCCAGGAACTGCGCACCAACATTTACGAGCTGAGGCAGTACTTCCTCGATGAGAACATCATCTACTCGGTGGCGCATCCGCTGTTTCTGGTGAACGAGCGGCTGACCGTCGATCAGTTCGAGAAGCTGCTGGTGCTGTTCAACCGGTTCGAGGTGATCAACGGCACGCGCGATCCGCGCGCCAGCCGGCTCGTCGAAAAGATTCTCACCGCGCTGACGCCGCAGTTCATCGAGAAGCTGGCGAACAAGCACGGCATCGAGCCGATCGGCCTCCATCCGCACAAGAAGATGATGACCGGCGGCTCGGACGACCACTCGGGCATCTACGTCGCCTCGGGCCACACCGTCACGCCGCGCGCGAATAACGTCGACGAGTTCCTCGATCACCTGCGTCAGGGTCGCCACGATGCGGCGGGCCATTCCGGCAACTCGATCCACCTGGCGCATTGCTTCTATTCCATCGCATACGATTTCTACAAGGACCGCCTGGTGGGCAAGGGCGGGGCCGGTTCGAGTCTGCTGGGCGAGATGTTCAAGCGGCTGCTGGAGCCGGCCACCCAGTCCCCGCGGCTGAACGGCGGGCCGTGGTCGGTGCGCGGCATGATCGAATCGTGGGTCTGGAAGCGCAAGAAGAAACAGCTTTCGGAAACCGAGGTGATGATCGTTGAGGAATGCACGCACCTGTTCGCCAACAAGACGCCGATCCACGGCCATACCGATCGCGTCGGCCCCACCGCCGTGGACGCTTTCGAAACCTCGGCGAAGCTGGCGCACCATCTCGGTTATGCCTTCGGGCAGCGCTTCCTCAACAAGGTGCGCAGCGGCAACCTGATCAAGTCGATCGAGGCGTTGGCGGCGCTGGGACCGGTGGCCATTGCCATCGCGCCGTACCTGGCGGCGTTCGCCACGCAACACAAGGACGAGCGCTTCATGCAGCGCATTGCCGCGCATTTCCCGGTGACCCGCGCGATGAAATGGCGCTCGCCCCGACGTGCCTGGATCACCGACACCTTCGACCAGGACAACGAAGTCGGCCAGACCATCCACACGCTGGCCGAGGCGGCGCATCGGTCGGATCGGCCGCTGACGGTGATCTCCTGTTCGCCGCAGACCCCGCGCGTCCAGTTTGATCTGAAAAACTTTGAGCCGGTCGGTATGTTCGGCCTGCCGGAGTATCCGTCGCAGAAGGCGGCCTTCCCGCCGTTCCTGGAGGTGATCGAATACATCGAGCGCCGGCGGTTCGGCGAGTTGATTATTTCCACGCCCGGGCCGATGGGCCTGGTCGCCCTGGCCGCGGCGAAGCTGATGAAGCTGCGCACCGTCGGCGTCTACCACACCGATTTCCCCAACATCCTCAAGCACGTCACCGAAGACGACAAACTCGAAGGCGTGGCGTGGAAGTACATGCACTGGTTCTACAGCCAGTGCGATACGATCCTCGTGCCCAGCGATTACTACCGCCGCAACCTCATTGAGCACGGCTTTGATCCGCAGCGCATTCGCGTGCTTCGGCGCGGCGTGGACCTGGGACGTTTCAGCCCGTCGCGGCGCGATGTGAACTTCTGGCGGGAATACGGCGGGCAGCCCGAGGCGTTCACCTACCTCTACGTCGGCCGCATCACCAGCGAAAAGAACATCGAACTACTGCTGCGGGCGTTCGAGAAAATCCGCGCCGCCAAACCCCACGTGCAACTGGCCCTGGTGGGCGACGGGCCGATGCTCCCGGCGCTGCGCAAGCGATACAAGAGCGACAGCGGCGTGATCCTCACCGGCTTCGTCACCGGCACGGAACTGACCGCCGCCTATCCCAGCAGCGATGCGTTCGTCTTCCCCTCCACCTCCGATACGTTCGGCTCCGCCGTGCTCGAAGCGCAGGCGTGCGGGTTGCCGGCCGTGGTGACCGACCGCGGCGGGCCGCAGGAAATCGTCCGACTCAACGAGTCGGGACTGGTCGTGGATGTGGATGACAATTTGCAGGCGGCCGATCGCTTTGCCGCCGCGATGAGCCAACTCGCCGACGACGCCGAATTGCGCACGCGCCTGCAACAACAGGCGCTGGTTACCGCCAGGCAGTCCGGCTGGGCGTCGGTCCTGCAAACGCTGTGGAACGATCATCTGCACGGCTCCGAGACGCCGACCTCGACGCAGCATCCCACCCGGGCGTCCGGCGCATTCGAGGAAGCGACAACGTGAAAATCGCCCTGATCACCGATGCCTGGAGCCCGCAGGTCAACGGCGTCGTCCGGACGTTGGTCAACCTGGTCGAATCGCTGGGGGCGCTCGGTCACGAGGTGCTCGTCCTGCACCCGGGCCTGTTCCGCAACATTCCCTATCCGAATTATCCGTCGATCCGACTGGCGCTGTTTCCCTACCGCAAGGTGGTGGAAGATCTCGAGGCCTTCAAGCCGCAGGCCATTCACCTGCCCACCGAAGGCCCGCTCGGTTTGGCGGGAAAAAAGTACTGCCGCAGCCGCAAGCTGCCGTACACCAGTTCGTTTCATACGCACTTCGGCAAGTACCTGAAGATGTACTACCGTCTGCCGGAGAGCATTTCGCTTTCGTTCCTGCGCTGGTTCCACAAGCCGGCGGTGCGGACGCTCGTGCCCACGCCTTCGGTGCGCGACGAGCTGATCGCGGCGGGATTCAAACACCTGGTCGTCTGGGGGCGCGGCGTCAACACGCAATTGTTCCATCCCCAAGCGGACGGCTCGATCGACCTGGAACGGCCGATCTACCTGAACGTTGGGCGCGTGGCGCGCGAGAAGAACATCGAAGCGTTCACCGCGCTGGACCTGCCGGGCTCGAAGGTGGTGATCGGCGAAGGGCCGCGCTTGAATAAGCTGCGACACCGTTACCGCGATACGCTGTTCACCGGTTACATTTCCGACGAAACGATGGCCACGTATTATGCCGCGGCGGATGTGTTCGTCTTCCCCTCGCACACCGATACGTTTGGCAACGTCATGCTCGAAGCGCTGGCCAGCGGAACGCCCGTCGCCGCGTACGACGGTGCGCCGGGGCCGATGGACGTGCTCAAACCGGAGTTCGGCGTGTTGGGCGAAGACATGGCCGAGACGATCCGGCGCGCTCGCGAGCTCGATCCCGCCGCCTGCCGCGCTTATGCCGAAACCCTTCCCTGGTCGATGCTGGCCGAGCAGTTCGAGGGACACCTCGAACCGTTTTGAGTCCACTGCATTTTCTTGAGACTGCCGGGCCGGCTCTGTATGATTATTACAGGATGCTATTGCTTTCAGTCCGTTTGAGTGCTTGAATGGAGGACTGGATCAATCGAACTGACCCATGAACTGATTGCCCGGTCCAGGATCATCGCGAAGGGAAAGCGTATTCGCGATGTTCAAAAACTTGTTGGCCGTTATGGCGGAAAGAAGTCGTAGTGGGTTAAGAAAAGTAGTCCGGTATTCGAGATTGGAGGTACGTTTTACGAATACCACTGGTATGAACATCAAGGCCTCGGCCGGTTTGAAATCAAACTCAAAGAGGTTCTGGAAAAATGATCGTCAAGCTCAAAGCACGAAATCCCGATTACGCCGACCTGTCCGAAGGTCAGCCCTACTTTGTCATAGGCATCGAGGCGGATGATTACCGGATATTGAACGACGCAGGAAAGCCATACCTCTACCCCCCCGAATTGTTCGACGTGGTGGACGCCGGCGAGCCGGACGACTGGATCACCGAGATCGGTGAAGACGGGGAGCGGTATGCGTATCCCGAGCCGTTGAATCAGGTCGGCTTTTTCGAGGATTATTTCGATCACAAGCCCGAGCAGATTTCAATATTCTGGCACGTGGTCAATCAAAGACTCACCCACGCCGCCTGACGCCATCGCACGCTCCCCCCGCACCCGTCGGTTTCCAGCGACCGGGACACGTCGCTCCGCGAACGACGTTCTTTTGCCCCAGACACCCGGCGTGATGAATATCACATAGCCGGTTTGAAAAAATCGGTCGGGCCTGCCGGTTCATTCTGAACCGGCCATATGAACAGTGTGTCGTTCATCGTTTGGCCTGCTTGCGTTTCTTGATCGAGCGGGCCAGGGCCAGTTCGGTGATCATCAACTGGTATTGCGTGGCGTGGATGGCACTGATGGCGTTGGCGGCGTCGGCTTCGCTGAGGCGTTTGAGTCGAGCCGCCTCGGAGACCTCGCGCAGGACCTGGGCGACCAGGTCGACCGATTCGATGGCGCTGCGCAGGGCATCGCGGGCGTCGATCGTGCCATCGTTGTTGAGATCGAGCATGTCGTCGTCCACGTCGGCCAGGACCACCTGCTGTCCGCAGAGCACCCCGGCCAGCTCCTCGCGCAGGCGGCGGTTGGGGTGCAGCGTCACCCAGCTGATCACGGCATCAAGACGCGGGTCCTTGCCGTCTTCGGCCAACCAGGAATAGACCGTGCTGCGCGCGTAGCCGCAGACGTTGGCCAACTCGACTACATCGGTGATGTTGCGATTCAGCGCGTCTTGGAGCACCAGGCGTAAACGTTGACAGGCCATGGACGGGCCCCCTTTCAATTCCATCCCCATGGAGAACGACCGCACATAGGATAGCGTCAATGCGTATGGAAGGGTACGGGCCCGTTGTGGGACACGATTAGGGGATGCGGGCCCGTTGCAACAACTCCCGGATCGGCGGGGGCCGATCCGGGGGATTTCGACTGGGCGGAGGTGTGCGATTCGTCAAAACCCGCGTTCCTGCTTTATACTCTGCATGGGCGACGCGACGCCGCGCCAAGAAAAGGACGGGCCATGTGGGATGCAATCAACCAATACACCGATACGGCGATCTATTTCTGGATCGGCGGCACCGCCACTCTGCTCTTCATGCTCAAGATGGGCCTGGAACTGCTGGGCGGCGGCGACGATGCCGGGGATTTTGAAGTCGGCACCGGGGACGACCTGGAATTCCACGCCGACACCGAAGTGGACTTCAAGATTTTCTCCGTGCTCTCGATCGTGGCGTTCTTCATGGGCGCGGGGTGGTTCGGTCTGACCGCGCGTCTGCAATGGGCCCTGACGGCGAGCGTGGCGCTGATTATCTCGCTTGGCGCGGGGTTCCTGATGATGACGTTTGCTGCGGGCGGTTTGTATTTCGTCCGCAAGCTCAAGTGCGAGCCGCGTTTCGATCCGAGCACGGCCGTGGGCCGCAGCGGTCGGGTCTACCTGACCATCCCGCCCAAGGGGGAGGGTCGCGGGCAGGTGCAGGTGATTGCCTCGGGAAAAAAGAAAGTGATTGCCGCGACGAACACCACCGACCGACCGCTCAAATCGTTCACGTCCATCAAGGTGACGCAGGTGATGGACGACGGGTCGTTGCTGGTCGAACCGGCGGAATGAATCAACGGATGGAGTTCTAAGTTGCTTACCTACTTGAAATGGGGATTCTCATGCATTCAGTGACGCTTGCTTCCGGGCCGCCCTGGCCGTTGATCATCGGGATCGGCTCGGTCCTGTTGATCGGTCTGTTCCTGCTTTCCTTCATTGCCAACCGCTACCGGCGGTGTCCTTCAAACCGGGTGCTGGTGGTGTACGGCAAGGTCGGCGCGCAGCGCGCGGCCAAGTGTCTGCACGGCGGCGGTACGTTCGTCTGGCCGCTCATCCAGAACTACGCCTACATCTCCCTGGAACCGCTGACCATCGAGATCGATCTGACGCAGGCACTGTCGCTGAAAAACATCCGCGTGAATGTGCCCAGTACGTTTACGATCGGCATCTCGACCGACCCGGCCATCATGAACAACGCCGCCGAGCGCCTGCTCGGCCTGACCGAGCGCGCCATCGCCGACCAGTCCCGGGACATCATCCTCGGCCAGACGCGTTTGGTGATTGCCACGCTGACGATCGAGGAAATCAACCAGAACCGCGAGAAGTTCCTCGATCTGGTCAACAAGTATTGCGCGGCGGAACTGAACAAGATCGGCCTGGAAGTGATCAACGTGAACATCCGTGACATCACGGACGAATCGGGCTACATCGAGGCGCTGGGGCGTAAAGCCGCCGCCGAGGCGATCAACCAGGCGAAGATCGAAGTGGCCGAGGCGGACCGATCCGGCTCGATCGGCGAAGCCACCGCCAACCGGACCAAGGAAGTGGAAGTGGCGAACCAGATGGCGCATTCGGCGATGGGCCAGAAGCAGGCCGAGCGCGATCAGCGCATCAAGGTGGCCAGTCTGGAAGCGGAAGGCATCAGCGGCGAAGCGACCGCCGGCCGCGAGCAGGAAGTGGCGATCGCCGAGCAGAAATCGCTGGCGACGCAGGGCTCCAAGCAGGCCGAGCAGGAGCAGCGCGTGCGCGTGGCCTCCCTGGAAGCCGACGCGGTGGAGGGCGAAAACAAATCCCAGGCCGACATCGCCAACTACAACGCCACGCTGGACGAAGCGAAGGCCGCGGCCAAGCGGCGCGGTGAAGTGGCCTTGGCCGAGGCGTCGCGCGATGTGCTCCTGGCTGAAAAGGAACAGGAACTGGCGCGGCTGGAGAAGGAAGAAATCGCAAAGCAGATGATCGAAAAGAAACGCGTGGAAATCGACGCCGAAGCCGAGGCCGAGAAACGCCGGCGCATCGCGCGCGGTGAAGCCGACGCCATTCTCGCCAGGTACAACGCCGAGGCCGAGGGCACCAAGGCCGTGCTCGAAGCCAAGGCGGCCGGTTACGACAAGCTGGTCCAACTGTGCGGCGATCAGAAGCAACTGGCCCCGACGCTGCTGATGGTCGAGAAGATGCCCGAACTCGTCCGCGAGCAGGTCAAGGCCATTTCCAATCTCAAGATCGATAAGGTCACCGTCTGGGATTCCGGTGACGGGCAGAACGGCAACGGCTCCACGGCCGGCTTCCTGCGCTCGCTGATCGGTTCGCTGCCGCCGATGCACGAACTGGCCGAACAGGCCGGGATCGACCTGCCGCAGGTATTGGGACAGGTCGCCGAGCGCTCCAAGGCGCCGAATCCTGCAACACCCCTCGCCCAATCCCCGCCCGCTAAAAGCAAGGGTGAGGCCGCGGAGGAATAAGGCGGTAACAACAAGGACCAACAAGCCAATGGCAAAGTAAGATTCAATTTTCAAATCGCCAGGTCGAATCAGACTTGGGTATTGGATTCTTGATGATTACTTTGCCATTGGTTATTGATCCTTGGCCATTCCGGCATGGTGGGCTTCATGCCTCAGCCCGCCCTTTTATTATGCGTCCTTGGTGGTTCAACTACGGGATCAGCGCGCCTTGTCGTATTCGGGGTTGACGGCTTTCTTGTTCCAACGCTTCAGCACACCGCGCAGGGATTCGACCGACTCGCCGTACTGGCCCTTGTCGTCGGTCTGCTTGATCCATTTTTTGAGAATGGCTCGGTGGCGTTTCAACGCCTCGGCGTGGGCGGGGTCGTCGGCGAGATTGCGAATTTCGTGCGGGTCGTTC
This sequence comes from Phycisphaeraceae bacterium, assembly GCA_028282685.1. Taxonomy (GTDB): domain Bacteria; phylum Planctomycetota; class Phycisphaerae; order Phycisphaerales; family Zrk34; genus JANQHK01. The sequence continues at coordinate 1,351 of JANQHK010000005.1, read as the reverse complement.
TGAAGATCGTAGAGCTCTTCGGGCTCGCGCTGCTGCCGCCACCAGTACATCTGCACTGCGTTGAGCTTGCCTTCCCGGGCCAGTTGGCGTGGGACTTCGATGTAATCGCGCCCGTCGCGATATTGCGGCTGCATGAACGGCCGGTCCGTCAGAAAGTTGCGCAGGTACTTGTACCGGCCGGTCGTCACGGCGCGCACGCGCTCGATGGTGTAGTCGCAACGGTCCCGCGCGGAAATGACATACTCCCGTGTCTTGTGATCCTCGGCGAAGAAATCCCGACCTTCCATCCAAGCCGGGCAATCCACCCCGGCCAGGGCGAGCGTGGCGACGGTGATGTCGATCCCGCTGACCAGGTCCTGCCGCACCTTGGCCTTCGGCACGCCCGGCCCGGCAACCACCAGCGGCACGCGAATGCCCCCTTCGTACAGCCATTGCTTGTGGCGGTAGAGGCGCATGCCGTGATCGGTCCAGAAGAAGACGACGGTGTTTTCGAGCAGGCCGTCTTCTTCCAGTGCGGTGAGGATTTTGCCGACTTCGTTGTCGGTCTGTTTGATGCAATTGTAGTGGTGCGCGATTTCCCGTCGGATCACCGGATCATCGGGGTAATAGGGCGGGACGCTGACTTTGGCCGGATCGGTGCGCTTGTCGACTTTGCCGCTGTTCTTGCCGCCCTTGAGTTGAATCTGTGCGAAGAAGGGCTGATTGGGCTGTCGCTTCCGCCAATGGGGCGGGAACAACTTGCCGCCGTTGCGATCGTAGAAGGCTTTGGCATTCCAGATGAAGTTGAAGTCGTTTTTGTTCGCCCCCTGGGTGGTGACGAAGTACCCGGCTTCGCGCATGAGTTGGTAGACGGTTTTCACGCCGTCCGGCAGATGAATCGCCTCGCCGGAGGCGCGCTGCCGCGAGCTGCGGTGGTTGTGGACGCCGAGCGTTGTCTGCATCGCGCCGAGCGCGATGGCCGAGCGCGTGGCCGAGCAGACGCCGGCGGGCATGTAGGCGCGGGCGAAGCGCGTGCCGCGCCGGGCCAGGGCGTCGAGATGCGGCGTGGCGACGGTGGCGTCGCCGTAACAACCCATCCAGTCGTTCATGTCCTCGACGAAAATCCAGACGATGTTCGGACGGTCGCCGGTTGCATTGGGCGCGGCCGGCTCTGCGTGAGCGCGCATGCCGCAAGCGAGTATGCAACACACCAGCACCGACATGAGCCGACGATATGGTGATGTGCAATCAATCATGCTGTCTCCATGGGTTTGCATTGAATTGCCTCAGTAATCCTAGAGCGTCTTGCATGGTTTGTGTCCGGTCCGAACGAGCCGCGACGGTGAGGGAGCGGTCGTCGGGCCGTTGATCC
>JANQHK010000120.1 GCA_028282685.1 Phycisphaeraceae bacterium | reverse complement strand
CGCACCCATTCTGACACGCATTGCCTTCATCATTCTGATTGCCTCGGCTGCGACACCCGCCCACGCGGGCTACCCCGATGGCTTGAACACCTACGCCGGCTACCATGTGATGTATGGGGGTGTTGATCCATTGGGACTCAGTAAGCTCAACAGGCATCCTGGAAAACCCGCGGTATTTTGGGATGAGTGGACACAAGCGGATAGGAATAAATGGTATGAAGATTTCAAGAAGAGATACTCCGCAATGATAAAGCAATCTGCAAAAACCAACTGCGTACCAGCTGAATTAATCGCCGCTATTCTTGCCAATGAGATGATTGACTATTCAGGATTTGAAGAGTTTTTTGAGAATCGAAATATCGGTGGATCGTTTGGTTTGGGTCAGATCACACCTGGAACAATTATACGAGAGGGGGTATTGACTGATGAAGAAATTTCTCGCATTAATAACAGTCGCTTCAACCCTAACACTCCGCCTTCTACAAGATTGACAACTGGTTTGCGAAACCGATTAGTAGATGATCATCAATTCAGCGTAGAAATGGCTGCACGGTTAATTGGGAAATATTTAGAAGAAATGTGCAAAGCTGCGAAAGAAGGAGGAATGTCTGATAGCTTTAATTCAGACAAAGATATGTGGTGGGGTGGCTGTGATGTTAAGGACTATTGCTGCAAGACAAATAATAAGTGTGAGGTTGCGGCAAATTACGATGTTCCGCCATGTTTAATTGAAAGGATGGCTGCGCAATATAATTTTGGCAGACCCAGTGGGAAGTATCTCTGGCAATATGATCAACTTGGAAAGAGGACACCACAGAGCCTACTCCATGGCCGAAACGCTCAGCACCTTGACGGTATATTTGAAGACCTGATTACAAAGCAACATTAATACATTGAAGGACCAACACTGCATGAATATTCTAGAAGGCATTCACAAGCAGCGTGTAACCATCTTAGTACTAGCAAGCTTTTTAGTGGTAGGTGCTGTCTTTATGTGGCCGCGCATTAGATGCGAATGGCATTGGCGAATGATTAAGATGTCTGATAATGATGCGACAAGTATTGAACATGCAACTGCTATTATGGACACAGAATGTGGGCTAAGAAAAGCAGTCAAGGACATTGGCGTATATGGTGGTGAGACCAAAGGGATGGGCAGTTGGATACTGGTAAATTCACCAAGGGTAGACATGGTAAAAAAGTTATTGGACGAAACTATCGCATCAGACAAAAAGTCTGCGTCATCTCGGTGTGAGGCCGCATGGCTTATGTGGGAACTTACTGGAGAAATAGAATATATTAAGAAAATGCAGAAAGTGGCCACAGACAGTGGTAATGCCAACCTAATGAAGATTTCTGAGCAGTATAGCAACAAGGCTAATTCATCGTTAAATGGTAACGATTAGCAATAATCTAAACCTTGGCTATATCGCAGGCCGGAAGGATAAGCAGCTCCAACTTTGCGCCGAAGCCCGTAGTATGCATACATACGTCTTTGGCGGAACCGGCATGGACAAAACCAAGTTCCTTGAATACCTTATCCGCCAGGGCATCCGAGCATGGCGGAAAAGCAAATGCGGGCTATCTTTACAGCCACCGGGTAATCAGCAACAGTCCCCCCGCCGCGACCGCCATGAACACGAGGATCGTGACGGTCAGGCGCAGCGTCTGGCCGGGCAATTTGGACAGGTCTTCGGTTTTCAGTGTTTTGTAGACCAGCGCGATGACGAGGGTCAGCGGCAGCAGCAGCCACATCCAGTGCTCGTGCAGCGGCAGCGGATCAAGGAAGGGCCGCCACGCCGGCGATAGCAGAAAGAACCAGTCGGTCATGGCGTAGTCCCTACCCGTTGGACCAGCCGACCCCCGTTGGGGTCGGCCCGATCGGATCGTTTTCGGTGGGGCCGATACAACGCATCGAGTATGACCAGCAGGTTCAACATGCCGGCCATGGTGCAATAGAGCTGGCCCAGTTCATGCACACGGCCGACCGATTTGGTGAACTTCGGTGGCGCTTGGCCTTCCTCTGGCGGATCGGGAATGATATAGACGGGCTTGCCGTCCACCTCTCCGCGCAACCATTCAACGTGCGTATATCCCAATGCGGGGGCTGGCGGCCCCACGAAGCACTGCCCGATGAACCAGAGCCGGCCCTGCAGGGGGTCGATCACGTCGATCCCGCCCACCATCAGACCGCTGAAAAACAGCCCGTACACCGCCAGAAACAGAATGACCCCGCGTTTTTTATGGCCCAGAATCATTTGGCCCAGACCCGGAAGCAGCCAGCCGGCCAAGGCCGGGCCGATCTGCATGGTCGTGGTGGTAGAGGGCTTGGTTTCTTGGCTGCTCACGGAGGATCCTGTGTTCTGTCGGCAGGCGGTCTGCCGGGGTCTGGTGTCTTTAAAAAACCACGTCCACAGGCGGGATTCATGGTTGACAACCAACGAAGTTCGGATAGTTTACCGCGATGTCTGCTGGACGGACAGCCCGGCTTAAAGAAGTCCCTGCAATGGAGGTCCGGTAATGGCGATGGAAATGTTGTTGAACGAGCACGAGCCGTTTGTGGAACCGCGACGGGCTCCGGTTTTTCCTCTGAAAAACCAGAACGACGAGGTGGATGACGACGATTTTTTTGACGATGAAGATGATGAGGTGTTCGATGAAGACCTCGACGACGAGGACTTCGACGACGATATGGATGAGGACTTCGACGACGATTTCGACGAAGACCTCGATGACGACGAAGGGTAATCGGGCATGCCCGCGGGTGGGCCGGATTGCTTGATCCGTCACTCGACCCGCGAAGGAGCATGTCCATGTCTGACGCAAACGCAGCGGATGGGAACATCCCGATCGATCGACGCGGTGGTGCAGACCGGCGTCAGACCGTGATGGATCGTCGATGGGGGCGCCGTTCGGCGCGCGGCGAGAAAACCGGCCTGGAACGACGACGCGGTCCCGGGCGACGTCGCACCGATTTCGCCAAGTCCGCCGAAGAAGGGGAGATGACCCATGAACAATTCCTCTTCATCTCCGCGATTGATGCGTACAAACGCGTGAACGATCGTCCGTTTCCCTCCTGGACCGAAGTGCTGGAAATCATTCGCAAGCTGGGTTACCGCAAGACCCTGTCCAGCTCGCTGAACCTGGGCAACGCCGAGGACTGGACCGAATCGGCCGATGCTCCGGAAAGTCTGCCGGCGGCTGAACCGGACGATGCGCTGGCGCGGTGATACGAACGGACATACGGATCCCAAAAGAAAACGACCCCGCTGCGGCGGGGTCGTTATGCCATGCAACGTGTGGAACGATCAGCCCTCGTAGTAGTCGGCATTCTTCTGGATGTACTCCTGCCATTCCTCGGGCAGGTCTTCCTCGGGGAAGATGGCTTTGACCGGGCATTCGTCGACGCACAAGCCGCAGTCGATGCAGGTTTCCGGATCGATGTAGAGCATCTCGGCCTGCTCGAACTCCGGTTCGTCCTTGGTCGGATGAATGCAGTCCACGGGGCAGACATCAACACACGCGGTGTCCTTGGTGCCGATGCAGGGTTCGGCAATGATGTGAGCCATCAGTGAATTCCTTGCCCATGGGGCGCTGGGGTGGCCTGAATTTCCTGTTCAGTATACCCCGCCGGTTGGCTTCGACAACGCGCCGGCATGGGATTTTTCCAGAGTCGATTCGGCCGAATTTTTCCATGAAAAAGGACGCCTGACGGCGCCCTTTCTTTCGCTCCGATGGCCGAGTGAGTTTTCGCATGGGACCTGAGATTCGGAGCGGCCCCGTCGCGAGCAAGCCCTATTCAGCGGGCTGCGTCACTCAGCGTTTTCTTCTTGTGGCTTTCTTACGCGTGGTTTTCTTCTTGGCGACCTTGCGCTTGGTGGCCTTCTTCTTGGTCGCTTTCTTCTTGGCGGCCTTGCGCTTGGTCACTTTGCGCTTGGTGGCCTTCTTCTTGGTCGCTTTCTTCTTGGTAGCCTTACGCTTGGTCACTTTGCGCTTGGTGGCCTTCTTGGCTACCTTCCTGCGAGCTTTCTTCTTTGCCATGGCGTTGGTCTCCTTTCGCGGCCATTCGGAGCTTGTCGTTCATTAGAAGGAATGTGAAACCTCAAGTCAACTGTTTTTGAGACGATTTGAAAGAGTTATCGACTTTTTATCCCGGGCAGCTTGAAGGAAATACGATCGAAACGTCCGGTACAGCACGCCGCAATCCACCACACCAAACAGTTGGCCACGTCACGTGTTGATGTGTCATCGTGCCGTGCGGTTCCGCCGCGCGCTTGCGCAGGCATACTCGGCGCGTTGTGCCACGGGTCCAAACGTCATAGAATTCCCGCCTCGCCGGCCGCGCCCCGCACCCCATACAAACCAACCCGGAGTGTCCCGAAATGCCTGATATCGAGCGAAAACCCGTGGTTATCATCGTTCGCGACGGTTGGGGAACCAATCCCCACCCCGAACATCACGCTTTCAATGCCGTGGAACTGGCCGCCACGCCGTGCTGCGATCAACTCAAAGCGAAATACCCGTGGGTGCTGATTCACACCAGCGGCGAGGATGTGGGCTTGCCCGAAGGCACGATGGGCAACAGCGAAGTGGGCCACCAGAATATTGGCGCCGGACGGATCGTCGACCAGGATTCGGTGCGGATTTCCAAGGCCATTCGCGAAGGAAAAATTTTTGAAAATGATGCCCTCAGAAAGGCCGTACAGCGGGCGGTGGACCGCAACGGGACCGTTCACTTGATGGGGCTGGCCTCGGATGTCGGCGTGCACTCGCTTCTGGGACACCTGCACGGATGCGTCGAACTGTGCGCGAAGATGGGTCATGACAAGGTGGCAATCCATTGTTTCACGGACGGGCGCGACAGTGGCCCGTACACCGGAAAGGGTTTTCTGGAGCAGATCGAAACCCGTTGCCGCGAGATTGGAGTCGGGCGGATCGCCAGCATTGTCGGTCGGTACTACGCCATGGACCGCGACAACCGTTGGGAGCGTGTCCGGATGGCTTACGACCTGCTGACCGGCCGGGGCGAGCAACCGGCACACTTTCAGTCAGCAGCCCAGGCGATGCAGGATTACTACGACACCCCGACCAACGATTCGCAACAGGGCGATGAGTTCATCACGCCGCGCACGGTCGGCCCCGACGCCGCGCAGACCCGCATCACAGACGGCGATTCGGTAATCTTCTTCAATTTCCGCGGTGACCGCCCGCGCGAAATCAGCCGGGCCTTTGTCATGGATGCGTTTTACGGGCACGTCAAACCCTCGCCCGATACAGGCGAACAGGGCTTCGACCGAGGCGAAAAACTCGACTTGTGCTACGTGACGATGACGGCCTACGAGCAGGAACTGAACACCATGGTCGACGGCGTGGCGTTTCCCAAACCGCCCAAAATGCAGGATATCACCGGGGCCTACCTGGCCGAGCGCGGGTTGAAGCAATTCCGGTGTGCCGAGACGGAGAAGTTTCCGCACGTGACCTTCTTTTTCAACGACTACCGCGATGAGCCGTTCGCCGGCGAAGACCGCGCGATTATTCAGAGCCCGAAGGTAGCCACATACGACCTGCAACCGGAAATGAGCGCCCCGGGTGTGCGTGACGCTGTGCTTGAGGCGCTGGATCGCGATTACGACCTGCTCGTGGTCAACTTCGCCAACGGCGACATGGTGGGGCATACCGGCAAGCTCGACGCGGCGATCAAGGCGATCGAGACCGTCGACCGGTGCGTCGGGGCGATCGCCGACAAGACACTGCAACAGGGCGGGGCGTTGATCGTCACCGCCGACCATGGCAATTCCGAGCAACTGTGGGATCCGGACCACGAAGCGCCCCACACCGCCCATACGTTGTACGACGTAGAGATGATCCTCGTGGACGATCGCTACACCGGCGAGGGCATGGTGAAACTGAAAGAAGGCGGCCGGCTGGCCGATATCGTTCCGACCGCGCTGCGGCTGATGGGTTTGGAGCAACCGGAGCCGATGTCCGGGCAATCGCTGTTGCCATAAGGGGGCGCGGCGGTCGATAATTCACCGCAATGAGTTGGACAGTCCCACCGATATGGCTTTGCGCGATTTGGCTGCTGTGGCTGCTGCAGGCGTTGTGGGCATGGCACAACTGCTACAAGTTCCGCCGACTGGCGCGCATGCAGGGCATGCGGGACGACCGCCGGGAAATATATTACATGCCCCCGGCCGCGGTGATCGTGCCGGTCAAAGGCGTCGATGAACGGTTTGCTGAGCATCTCGAGGCCTTGTTGCATCAGGAATACGGGGCTTATCGCGTGATTCTGGTAGTCGAGTCGGCGGATGACCCGGCGTTTGCGGTCATCACCCGGCGTCTGGCGGAGAGCAGCCCGACCCGCGCGGAACTGGTGGTCGCCGGCCCGGCCGAGGATTGCGGACAGAAAGTCTGGAACCTGCAGGCGGCCCTGGATCGACTGGAAGAGGAGGACGAGGTGCTGGTCTTCGCCGACGCCGACGCCGTCCCCGACGCCCAGTGGCTGGAGCGGTTGGTCTGGCCGCTACACAAGAAGTCGGTCGGCGTGACCACCGGTTATCGCTGGATGGTGCCGGACGATACGCATTGGGCGTCGGCCTTCGCCAGCGTGATCAACGGTTCCGTGGCGACGCTGGCCGGTCCCAACCGCCGCAACCACGCCTGGGGCGGGTCGATGGCCGTGCTGAACGAGCGGTTTGCGATCATGCAGGTGGAAAAATACTGGCACGGCGCGCTCAGCGACGATTACCAAATGACGCGCGCGGTCGGCCGGGCGGGCTATCGGGTGTATTTTCTGCCATTTTGCCTGGTGTCTTCGCCGGTGCAGTTCACCTGGCGGTCGCTGTGGCGTTTTGCCCGTCGGCAGTACGTGATCACGCGCATGCACGCGCCCTGGCTTTGGCTGGCCGCGGCGGGAGGGACGGGCCTGTACACCGCGGCATGCCTTTCCGCCGTAGCGGCGCTTGCGCTCGGCGTGGGGTGGGCGGCCCCGGTGATCGCGGCGGTGTACGCGATGGACGTGATGCGCGGCCGGATGCGGGGACTGATGGTCAAACAGGTATTGGGCGAGGCCACGGCCGCACGCCTGACCCAAGCGCTCCGGCTGGACCGCTACGCCACGCCGTTGTGGATGGCGCTGCACCTGGTGCTGGTGCTGGGCAGCGCGATCGGCCGGCGCATCGAATGGGCGGGGCTGACCTACCTGCTCCGCGGCCCGCAGCAGGTGCAAATTCTGGAAAGAAGGGGTGAAGGGACAAAGGGACAAAGGGACGAAGGGGACCAATCCTGATCTGCGATTTGCAGTCTCCGATCTTTCTGGTCGCTGCGGTATAATAACACGACTCTGATTCAGCACGTTGCGCACAGAACGTCAGTATTAACATTAACCAAGGGTTTGGCGATGGGTGACGGCCAGCAAAAAGTGATACGAATTAACTCGTGGCTGGCGGTGGGGCACTTGAAATTGGGCCACACTTTTTTGTGGGCAGCTCTCACCACGGCCCTTGCTTCTGGTTTTTGCTATTACATCGATGCGGCCAATATGGGCTGGGGCTTTGGGCTCATCTTTTTCGCAATCTCTTTTGGCTGCTGGTTTGTGTGCAACAACCGAGTCATCATCGGGCGCAAGCCATCCCGCTTCTGGAATACATATCTCGAACGGCTGCTCGCTCCGGTTCTTGTACTGATCACGAGTCTGTTTAATTTACTATTCCTGGAACATAGCGGCTGGCGTCTGGTTTTCTGGGTCTTCCTTGGCTGCGGAGGGTTGCTACTACTTGCCCTGCAATTTCGGACGATTCGAATGGATCGGCGGAGATTACAGGAGCAGTTGCAATCGGCCGTTCCAGGCCGCCGTGACGGCGAGGGCTCAACGCAGTAAACTGTTGCCTCCATGGAGCCGGCGATGAAGGAAACTTCCGAACTTTTTACACCGGGCATGCGCGTCGAAGTCACGCAGCAGATTCCCCACGGCGAGCAGGTCTGGACCAGCAAAATCCAGGGCACGGTGGTGACCTACCGGCAGAAGAAGACCGGTTCCTGGTACGCCCATTCCAAAGATGAAAAGCTCTGGCTCGACCGACTGACGCTGCGCAAGGACGATGGGGAATTGATCGAGTTGTCCCTGGATGGGTACACGCACGTCGAGATAATGCAATAGCTGTCAGCTTTCAACCATCATCAGCTATCAGCCAGAGCACACGTACGGTGAGATCATCGCAGTCTTCCCCTAGGTCCTAGGCCCTGAACTCTGCGTCTTTCCTGTGCGCGCGCGGGGGGTGGGTGAAAGCAACGGCGGGGAATATTTTCCAAATTTTTCTTCTCGTGTTGGGATGAACACTTACAGCGGTATACATCGCCGCGGCGACATCGTCGTGCGCACCGGCGGAACGTTTCGGCCAAGGGTGAGGACACACCCGAGGGCACACCATGGCCGAAACGCGCATCGAAACGACCGACACCCTGCCGCCGGAAGAACTGATCTGCCTGCTGATCCACGAACACCGCGCGCAGTGCCGACCGGCTCTGGAGCGGCTTTGGTCTTACTACCGCAATGAATTGGATTTCTCTGATGGCGACGAGCATCGACCGTACCGCACGGCGCAGGAGCAAGGCCTGCCGCAACGGCTGACCCGCACGCCGGGCGCAGCCACGGGGACGGTGGGAGTCGGCGAGGGGCGGCGGGAGGTGGTCGTCGAAAACGACATCGCCTGGCGCATTCACACGCTGGTGGATTTCATGTTCGGCAAGGGGGTGACGATCCAGTCGCGGGCTGGGGATGCCGACCGCGCCGACCTGATCGAACGGGCGCTCAACGCCTGTTTCGACGCCAACGGGGGAGTGAGTTTCTTCCAGGACATGGCGCTGCTGGGCGGAGTGTACGGGTTCGTCGATCTGCTGCTTCGGCCGGATCGACTGCCCGCGGGAGAGTCGGGCATTTCTTTCGGTTCATCGGCGGCGGATCGTGCCGCGGATCGGGCCCCGTCTAAACCCATCGATCCGTCGCGTGTGATCGACGCGGCGTCGAGACTCGTGCTTGAGACGGTCGAGGCCCCCCGTGCGATCCCCGTCCTGAACCGTGCCGACTACCGTCGGCTCGATGCCTACCTCATGCACTACACCCAGCCGCTGAACCGCGTGGATCACAGCTCGTTCCTGGCGCGCCTGGTGAGCGGCAACGGTCGCCCGCGCGGACGGCAGGCCACCGTGGAGGTCACCGAAGTCTGGACGCCGGGGCGCCTGCAGGTCCGACACGATGGCAAACTGGTCAGCGAGCAGACCAATCCGCTGGGCCTGCTGCCGGTGGTGCACATTCAAAATCTGCCGCAGCCGTTCTTTTATGAGGGCTTGAGTGAAGTTGAGCCGTTGATTCCGCTCCAGAACGAGCTGAACACGCGATTGAGCGATCGTGCCAACCGCGTGACGTTCCAATCGTTCAAGATGTACCTGGGCAAGGGGATCGAGAACTTCATGGATCGCCCGGTCGGCCCGGGGCAGATGTGGTCGACGGACAATCCCGATGCCGAGATCGCGGCGTTCGGGGGGGATGGGCCCAACCCATCCGAGGACGAGCACATCCGCGAAATCCGCGAAGCGATGGATAAGACCAGCGCAGTGACGGCTGTCTCCGCGGGGTTGCTGCGCAACAGGGTCGGAAACCTGATCAGCGAGAACGCGATGCGCATTGTGATGATGGGCCTGCTCAACCGCACCGAGAAGAAGCGCGTGACCTACGGCGCGGGCATCCAGCGACTCTGCGAGCTGATCCTGCGTGTGCTGGATGCGACTGGCGTGCTGCCCACCGATCCGACCGAACGACGCGTTTCCCTGCACTGGCCCAGCCCGTTGCCGCAGGACCAGAGCCAGCGGCTGCGCGATGCGGTGTTGAAGCTGGAAATCGGCGTACCGCGCCGGCAGGTTCTGGCCGAACTGGGCTACGCCGGCGAGCAGACATGACACGGGTGCGGAACCAAACTTGACGATGCATCGGTCTGCTGTTTCACACCCGACCGATGGCGCCTCACCAGTCAACTACAGGAGTTACCAGATGTCCGAAGCGACCGAAGTCACCGAGACGATCCAGCAGGATCAAAGCGAACCGGCCGCGCCCGACGGGGCGGAGGAGATGAAAGTGGAACGGGGCGACGACGGCGAGAAGCGCGTACCGGTCAGCGAATCGATCCGCTACCGCCGTCGCGCCCAGCATGCCGAGCAGCAGCTCGAAGCTTTGCAGGGCGAGTACGAGCAGGTCCGTCATGAACTGGAGCAGACGCGATGTCAGTTGGATGCCGCGGAACGTCGTCGGCGAATCGATCAACTGCTGATCGAATCGGAGGCGATCGACCTGGAAGCGGCGCGGCTGCTGACCGAGGCGGCCGTGGAGCAGATGGACGGGGCCGATGTGGACGAGGCGGTGGCGCAGCTTCGGCAGCGCAAGCCGTATCTCTTCCGCCGGACGCAGCCGAGCTCCGGCGGGCCTCTTTCCCCGCGGTTGCGTGAGCCGGCGGTGGAGCTGGACGAAGCGGCGGCCACGGCGGTCGCCAGCGGCGATCGACGCGATCTGTTGCGTTACCTGCGCCTGCGGCGAAGTCAGTCCTGAGGCCTGATGCTTGAGGCCTGAGGAATGAGAACTGAACCCCGAACACTGGAGAAACACTCATGGCATTCACTGGAAAAGCCACTTACACCGCCGGGGCGACGCTGCCCGAAATTGCCGAGGACGTCGGCGATATCATCGGAATCGTCAGCCCCTACGAAACGCCGTTGCTGGACCACCTGGGCGATCCCCGCCGCGTGGCGACCAGCACGATCCACGAATGGCTCGAAGACGAGCTGATCCCCAACACCGACACGATCGACGACCAGAGCATCGCCGATCCGGACACTGGAGTCGATTTCGACGTGACCACGCCGTCGCGCTTCCGCATCGGCGACCAGATCCAGGCCGAGGAAAGCGCCGAGGTGATGTTCGTCACGGCCGTCGCCGGCAACACGCTGACGGTGGTGCGTGGTTACGGCGGCACCACGCCGGAGGACATCGCCGATGGCGATGCGCTGCACATTCTGGGCAATGCGGCCCTGGAAGGCGGCGATGCACCCGATGCGCGCTTCACCAACCGCGTCCGCCGCACCAATTACACGCAGATCTTCACCTCGGCGGTGCAGGTCAGCGGCACGCAGCGCGCGGTCAATACCATCGGCCTCAACGATGAGCTGGATTACCAGAAGACCGAGCGGCTGCGCGAACTGATGCGCGACCTGGAAAACTGCGTAATCAACGGCGTGGCTGCCGCGTCCGACCCGCAGGGTTCGGATTCGGTCCGGCGCACCATGCCGAGCATTCCCAGAATCCCCGACATGGTGCGCCGGACCGAATCCGAACCCT
>JANQHK010000114.1 GCA_028282685.1 Phycisphaeraceae bacterium | reverse complement strand
GTTGCTCGTGGCTGGCCTGCAACCGCTCGGTGACCCGGTTGTAGGCGCGCATGATTTCCACCAGGTCCGCGGTGCGCCCCGGCGCATCGGCCGAAAGCTCGGCAACCAGATTGGCGGCATCGACGTTCGGTGTCATCGCGGTCATCCCTGTTGGTCGGCGTAACGGGGGGCGGGCGACGCGGTCGATTGCTTGTATGCCCGGTGCATCGTCGCGCCGCGGTTCATCCTCTGAAGTGACTGTTGCGCCTGCTGGCGTTGCTGCGACAGGGCGACGCGGTCCTGCTCGTCCTGTTGCATGATCCGATCGAGCACTTCCTGAACACGGCGCACCAAGCCGCCGATGCGATCGCGATCGCCCGGTTCCAGTTGCGACCACGCCTGCGGCCATTGCTGCTTGTAGGGTTCCAGCCGCTGGCTGACCTGCGCCAGTTGATCGATCAGCGCCTGGCGGCGCGACAACAGCGCCAACAGCGGTTCGGTGTCGCCGCTCTGAACCAGCCGACCCTGCTCGGCGCTCAAAGATTCCAGTTGGCGGTAGAGTTCGTGCTGCTGGTCGAGCACTTCGACCAGACCCGAGGCCCACTGCGCTGAATGAATCGTGGTCATCCGTGACCCTTTCGATACGGGACTCCGTCCCGCGTTGACAGCACGCTTGCGAACAAGCGCGCCGGGTGACTTACGAACCGCCCGCGGCGTTGGCGCGCATGTCCAGTTGATCCCGCCAGTCCAGCCAGCGCTTCCAGTGCTCCCGGCTCATCGGCAGGTTCGGATCGTCGAACGCCTGATCCGGGATGCGCTTCAAGTGCCATTTCGCCTGCTCGTTGGCCGCACGCGCTTTGTCGTACTGGCCCATCTCGCAATAACTGTTGACAATCTGAATCAGAGCCACCAGCACCGACGGATCCTTCTCGTAATGCGCCACCGCCTGCTGGTAGAGCTTGATCGCGCCGAGGTCTCCCTCGTAGCGGCCCAAGTCATACGCACAGTCGGCGCGGTAGAAATAGCTGTTGCGCAGATAGAGTTGCTGCAAGGCGTCCAACGCACCGGCATCGGATGCCGAACGGTACAGTCGAATCACCCGATCGAAGCACCGCTGCGCTTCGTCCAGGCGGTCCGCTCGTGCCGCGCGCAGGTCCAGTTTCTTCGCCGGCGACAGCGGCTGGGTTAACTGGATGCGGATCTGGTCCACCGACTTGCGGTACGCATCGCCCAACTGAAACCACAACGCCGCGCGGTCCGGGTGGTCGGTGTAACGCGTGACCGCTTCATCCAGGCAGGCGATGGCTTTTTCGTAATCCCCCTGATCGCCGCGGCTGTAATACAACTGGCCCAGCTCGATCAGCGCCTCGCGGTACTCCAGCGAAGTCGGCGTCAAGGCCGGGTGATCCGTCACCACCGCACGCAACACCCGCTCGGCCGCGGCAAAACCCTCGGCCCCTTTCGCCACATGGCAACGCGCCAGCGGAACCAGCGATGCGTAGGCCTCCGTCGATTTGGGGTGCTGCTCATTCAACTGCGTGTAAACTTCAATCGCCCGGTCGAACTGGCCGTCGGCCTGGCAGGACTGGCCCAGTCGATACGAGGCCCGCAACGTCAGGGGATCGTCCGGCAACTGCTCGAGAAACGTTTCAAAACGCGTGATCGCATCGCGGTGCAGACCGGCCTTGTCGTAGCAATCGGCCGCACGCCACAAACTCTCCCGGTACACCCGGGGATTGCCGACGGCCACGGCCTGCGCGTGGCGACCGTAGTATTCCGCCGCCGTGGCGTATGCTTCGCCAACCTGCTTGCGGTGCGAGGCGATGTTCAATGGACGGGAATCCGTGCCCGCTTGCGTTTGCTCAAGATGCCGCGCTCGGTGTTCGTGCGCCGCGGCGATCGATTGCAGCAAGGTCGGAGGAATCTCCCTGCCGTGCAGTTTTTTCTCCTGCTCCAGCATCCGCAACAAAATCTCGTAATCTTCCTGAATGTTGCGCTGCTGCTGCTGCGTATGCAGCGAATCCAACAGCATGGCGCGATCGGCTGAGGCCAACGCGCCACGACTCATGACCAGGTCAACGGCCTCGGCGTAATCGGAGACGGCCTGATCAAAAGCGCCGCGGCGCGCTTCGCACTCGGCCTTACCGATCAAGGCCGGGAGATGCGCTTTGGTTGTCGCGAAGCTGTCGGTCGCATCGGCGAAATGCTCCAGCGCCGCCAGCACGTTGTCTTCCACAAGGCGGACGCGACCCAGGCCGACCAGCGCCGAACCCATCAGCGGATCCGAGCCGTCGAGCAACTGACTGGCCCGCAGGTACGACTGCTCGGCATTCCTCAGATCACCCAACTCGAAGTAGGCGCGACCCTGGAGAACGAACAGCTCGCCGAGGTCGTTGACGTCATCGAGCTCCAACCGCGCGCGATAGCGAAGCAATTTGTCCAGCGCCGCCTGGTAGGCATCGTGGTTGATCAGCAACTCGACCGTGCGCGCCACGGCCCAGATGCGATCCGCGCGAGGCAGGTGCGGGCGGGCCAGGTAACGATCCAACTGCTCCTGCACTTCGTCGGGATTGCCGCGCTGCTGTTGAATCGCCAGCTCGATCAGCCGACGTTGGAATTGGAACCGGGACGGATCGGTTTCATCACCCAGCCGCGGAAGCAAATCACGCACGCGGTCGAACTCGCCCATCTGCAGCAGACTCTCGGCCAGACGCTCCAGGCGGGGGCGCTCGAGAACAGCGCCGAGTTGCTCGGCGGTATTGTAGGCGGTGACAACGGCTTGGGAACCCAAGGTTTGCGTCCAGCCGCGGGTCCTCAGACCGAAGTAGACCGCATCACCGCGCAGCAGGTGCCAACGCGCCATGGCCGACTTGGCGGAGGGGCCGTCTTGCATGGCCGACTCAATTCCGGCGAGAACCTCCAGCGACTTGTCATACTGATGCGCGCGAATGAGCGTCTGCGCGTTGTCCAGGGCACTGATAACGACCTCGCCCCGGTTGTCGGGAAGCGCCACCCACCAGCCCAACGCAAGCAGCCCGAGACTGATCAGCAGCAACGGCCACTGCCACAGTTCGGAGAGCGAACGTTTTTCGGTTTGTTCCGTTGCGTCGGTCACGTTCAGCGCATCCTTTCGCTCGAACGATCGGAGCGGGATTAACTTTCAGCGTCAAGCATTTCGCGGATCTGTTGCATACCGCGCCGGCCCTTGAGCTCGGCGATGCGTTGGAGCCGATAGAAAACCGATTCGTCGTAGAGGCGATGGCCGCCGTCGCTCCATTCGGCCTCGCGGATCAGTCCCATGGTGGTGTAGTTGTGCAGCGTTTGCCGACTGAATCCGGTGAAGCGCGCCAGTTCGCCGATGCGATACAGTTTCGGCGGAATGATCGTTTCATCCGAGACCGCATTTCCGATGGACGTCGAACTCATGTGTTACTCCAAACCGAGAAAAACCAACCCAGCCCAATCCGGCGTTTCAGGCCGCCGGCTCATTGCCTGAATAAACCGTCACGTGCGACGAGCCCGAGGCCGTCGCCTGCGGAGGCCGCTGCTTGACGTGGGCCGATCCCCACACGGTCCGACGACGGGCCACGGCCTCCGGCGGTGACGCGGAGAGCGTGGAATCGCTCTTGCCCGTGGGGTCTGAAAATCATGCCTCGACAATCGGCCCTTTTGTTAAATAACTTAGATGTTTTACAAAGTGTAAAATAGTTATCGGCAAGATGTTTTGCAAGTCAAAAATCAAGATTTTGATGGTTAGGATGGCTCCCAACAAAAATCGGAACACACAAATAGCTAACTTTTTATTAACCTGACGGCCTCGGTGGCACCGAATGTAGGGCCCGGTCGGGACGCACCCCCACATCTTGTTATCGGCCCCCGCCAGCGCAGTGCAATTGCGCCGATGAGAACTCAGAAAAAAAATTTGTGGTGTCGGACGAATCGTCCTTCTCCCCCTCCTTCACTTGTGGTTTCTTCGGCCTCAATCGCTTTGACCTGAGCCCCCACGATCGCCCCGCCCCCTCCTGCTCACCACGTCATGTTGGTAATTCGATCAACCGCTTGGCGCAGTCGGTCCTCATCCACGGTCAGTGCGCAGCGGAAGCGGGCATCGCAGTGCGGCGCGAACCCCCCACCCGGCACCATGACCACCGCCGCTTCATCGAGCACGCGCGAGCAGAACTCCATGCTTGTCACGCCATCCGGACATCGGCCCCAGACGAAGAAGCTGGCGGCACAGCGCGGC
This sequence comes from Phycisphaeraceae bacterium, assembly GCA_028282685.1. GTDB lineage: Bacteria > Planctomycetota > Phycisphaerae > Phycisphaerales > Zrk34 > JANQHK01. The sequence continues at coordinate 1,301 of JANQHK010000114.1, read as the reverse complement.
GTGACGATTCCCGCAGCGGTCAACCCATCGCACAACACATCCCGCCGGCGCCGGTACGTGTCCGTCATCGCACGCACATCCGGGTGATCGTAATGAGCAAGCGCTTCCTTACCGGCCCACTGGATGGCATTGAACTGGCCCGAATCGCAATTGCCCTTGACCTGGGCGAGTGCGGTGATCACGTCGGCGTTGCCCGCGGCGAAACCGATGCGCCAGCCAGTCATGTTGAAGGTCTTACTGAGCGAATGGAACTCGATGCAGCGGTCGAGCGCGCCCGGTACCTGGAGGATGCTCGGCGGCGGGTCATCGAAATACGTTTCGCTGTAGGCCAGGTCAGAAGCGACAATCAGGTCGTGCTTTTCGGCAAACGCCACAAGTCGCTGGTAGAAATCGAGATCGGCCACGGCGGCGGTGGGATTGTTCGGGTAGTTGACCCAGATGAGCCGGGCCTGGTCGGCCACGTCGCGCGGTATGGCATCGAGGTCGGGCAGGTACGCATTGGCATCGGTCAGGTCTATGGCCCAGGGGCGGCCGCCGGCGAAGATCGCACCGGAGTTGTAGACCGGATAGCCAGGGCTGGGCACGAGGACAATGTCGCCGGGGTTGACCACGGCCAGGGGCAGATGGGCAATGCCGTCCTTGGAACCGATGGTGGCGATGATCTGCGAACCGGGATCCAGATGGAGATCGAATCGACTGGTGAGAAACGCCGCGGCCGTATCACGGAAGGCCGGTACGCCCTCATCGAAGGGATAGCGGTGGTTGGCCGGATCCTGTATGGCCTTGCCCATGGCGTCGATGATGAAGGCGGGTGTGGGCTGATCGGGATCGCCGATACCGAGATTGATCACATCGGCACCGCTGGCGATTTTTTCGCGCTTGCGGCGGTCGATCTCAATAAAGAGGTACGGCGGAAGTTGCTGCAGACGCTGTGATTTTGCGAGAACCATGGGGGTTGCCTTTCCGGAGTCATGGACAAAGGCGAGATTGTAGCAATTTTTCAGGGTTTGGGGCGGGATTGATCCGGACCTTCGTCGCGGTGCGACTCAGGGCCGGCTTGGACGTGCCGCGTGGGACGCATATGACGCGGCGATTTGTGAACGCGATGAATCGCGTCGCTAAATGGGATGACCCGCGGCGCGCATGATTCATTACCCGCGGCGTGCGTGACGCATTACCCGCGGCGCGCATGATGCATAACCCGCGGCGTGCGTGATGCGTAACGCGCGGCGATCTGCGATCGCCCGCTAAACATAAAATCATTCGTCATTCGTCATTCGTCATTCGTCATTCGTCATTCG
>JANQHK010000050.1 GCA_028282685.1 Phycisphaeraceae bacterium | reverse complement strand
GCTCTTGTAGACACCCTTCACACGGATCATGGGCATGTCGGCATTAGTGCTCATAGGAATACTTCTTCTCGAGATATCGTGCCGCCAATGTGAGCGGATAGCAGATCAGAAAATAGATCAGCATAACGCCCAAGAAAATCTGAAAGGCGGCCAAGGTCCGCTCGACGACTTCACGGGCGGCGTAGGTCAATTCCCAGACCCCGACCACCGAAACGTAGGATGTCGCCTTGATCATCATGACCGAGTTGTTCAGCAACGGGGGAATGGACAGGCTCGTGGCCTGAGGCAGAATCACCAGCCGAAGCATGGTCAGCTTGCGCATGCCGAGCGCCTTTGCGGCCTCCGTTTGGCGCTTGGGAACGGCCAAGACCGCGCCGCGGGCGATCTCGGTGACGAAGGCGCCGGTGTAGAGGATCAGCGCGCCGATGACAGCGGTCATGTCACCGACCATGAGCCCGAGCTGGGGCAGCATGTAGTAGGCCAGGAACATCCAGACTAACACGGGAATGCCACGGATGACGAACACGTAGGTCGTGACGACCGCGGGCACGACGCCTCCGACCATTGCGCCAGTCACCCCCAGCACAAGTCCCAGCAACGTGCCGAGACCCACGCCGACGGTTGCCAGCCACAGCGTTTGCTGGGCTCCCTTCATCAGATAGGGCAGGTTCGCGCCGAGAACATCGAACATGGGCTACTGCCTGGCCCGCAGGCTATTCTCGGCGATCCTCAGGACAACGCCGAACATGGTCGTGAGGAGCAGGTAGGCCGCCGCGATGAAGAGGAAGACCTCAAAGGACGCACCGCTCCGCTCTATGACCATCTTCCCGCTCAGCGTCAGCTCGATGATGCCGATTGCCGAGACGAGCGATGTGTCCTTGATCAGGATGACCAACTGGTTGCCGATCGGTGGCACGACCTTGAGGACCGCCTGGGGTAGGATGACCTGGCGCATCGCCTTGCGGCGTGTCATGCCCAGCGCGAGCGCTCCTTCCCACTGTTGTCGGGAGATCGACTGAATGCCCGCGCGATAGATCTCACACAAGAAGGCGCCATGCTGGGAGGCAATGGCGATGACCCCGCACACGAACGCGGAAAGCGGAAGGCCTAGGAGAGGCAGGCCGAAATAGAAGAGATAGATCTGAAGCAGAAGCGGCGTGTTCCGCACCAGCTCGATGTAGGCCACGATCGGCACGACGACCGCCGGCAGGCCCGACATTCGTGGCCCGACCAGAGCCAAGCCCCACATCACCGCACCAATGATCGAGGCGCCGGAGATGGCGAGCGTCAGCCGGAAGCCATCCCAGAAACGGGGAAGCTGGCTCTGAATGAAGGCAAATCCGAAGAAATCAAGGATTGCGTCCATGCGTTCGTACTTTTGAGGCGGCCGAACGATTGCCTGGCGCTCAGCGCCTGAACACCGCTAGCAAGATCTGGGATGTGTCGGCCCGGGCGCCGACACAATCCCACACAGTGTAATCCCCCTCCACCGAATTGAAGACTGGAGTCAATTGCCTGCTTCTTCCTTGGCTCGCAACTGCTCCTCAATCCAGAACTTGGTATGCGGCGGGCGAGAGCCGAACCACTTCTCGTAGATCTTCGCATACTCCGGGTATAGGGAGCCGCCGCGAAGCTCGCCAACGTAGGTATCGAGCACGAGCCACCACTCGAAGTCCCCTAGCTTCGTGAAGATGGCATTGTTCGTCGGCGGCGTTATCCAGTCCGCCGTAACCTGCACATCGTCGTGCTGGCTGACATACCAGCGCGCGACCGGCTCATCGAGCTGGGCCGCGGTCGCGCGCCCGGTGCGCACGGCATTGAATTGCGCTGCCGTCGAATCGAACACGGTCAGCTTGGCTTTGGGGAAGAGCCGTTTGGCCCGTTCCTCCTGTGCCGGTACCGTAAGATTGGCAACGGTAACGCTCTCCTTGTTGGCGTCGGCAATCTTGTCGATGCCCGACCCCTTCTTCGAAACCAGCAAAATGCCGGAATCGACATAGCTGCGCGTGAACGCGACCTTCGTCGGACGCTGGCTG
>JANQHK010000038.1 GCA_028282685.1 Phycisphaeraceae bacterium | reverse complement strand
AGCGGGGCCGACCGCTGTCCCGTCCTCAATTGGTCGCCCAGGTCCAGCGGGTTTCCGCGGAACTGGAGGGGACGGCCGGCGCCTCCGTTCGGCGCATCGATGCGTTGGACGTCTACATTCCGGGCAAGCGCGTCGAGCCGCGCACCGCCGGCCAGCGCCAATACCTGCAATCCATCGAACAACACGACATGATCTTCTGCACCGGCCCGGCGGGAACGGGCAAAACCTACCTCGCCGTGGCCAGCGCCGTGGCCATGCTGAAAAAAGGATTGACGCGCAAGTTGGTTCTCGTGCGCCCGGCCGTGGAAGCGGGGGAGAAGCTCGGCTTCCTCCCGGGCGACATGCAGGAAAAGGTCAACCCCTACCTGCGCCCGCTGCTCGACGCCCTGCACGACATGATGCCCTTCGAGCAGGCCGAACGCCTCATGCACAGCGACCTGATCGAGATCGTCCCGCTGGCCTTCATGCGCGGCCGAACCCTCAACGATTCGGTCATCCTTTGCGACGAAGCCCAGAACACCACCCGCGCCCAGATGCTCATGCTGCTGACCCGGCTCGGCCAGAGCTCGAAGATGATCATCACCGGCGACACCAGCCAGATCGACCTGCCCGATCCCGCTGCCTCGGGGCTGGTGGATGCGATCCATCGTTTGCGGCAAGTTCCCGGCATTGACTTCATCACGCTCACCGGCGCGGACATCGTCCGTCACACGCTGGTCACGCGGATCGTGGAAATCTATGGCCGGGAGCCGAATAACCGCCCGGCAGAACAGTAAGGTGCTGTCGCGTTTTCGGGACGCACCGGAAAGCTGATGTGCCACGGTCGGCTTGTCCGGCCATGCAGCGAGGGCGCCGCATGTTGACCCGAAGGGCAACATGTGAAGAAGGCGCTGAGCGCAGAAGTACACCTTGCAGCGCCGAAGACGATGCTGTCAAGATGGGGCGCCCCAGCGCCGGTGTGGCTGCGGACGACTCGTGGCGCCCCGGCGTTTTGGCCCAATAATTCTGTCGATCCGGACTGAAATTCAGAAAAAGCGGGTTTGGGCGCTGATTGCTGGTATGAACCGGGCCGATGGGGATACAATGGCTGGCCTGAATTGAGGATTCCACCCGACCGGCCGGCGGTCGTTCGCCATGCACGAGAAGGAATATCACGACCGCGCACCGCAGGCCGGGGGGAATTGATCCACCGATGGCGTTGAAATCCACCAAGAAACCGCGCCGCACCGATCCGCGCAAGCTCGCTCCGCTGGGCCGGGTGTATCCCTGGCAGCGGCTGGGCCGAAAGAAAATGGCCCTCGGCCTGCTGATGGCGATGGGCTTTGCGGTCCTGGCCGCGGCGGTGGTGCATTACGCCCGCTCCCAGCCGATCTACCGCGTGGGGCAGGTGGCCGACCGATCGATCTATGCCCGCGTGGAACTGGTCTGGATCGATCGCGAAGAAACCGAGCGGGAAATCAAAAAAGAGCGCGATGAAACGCCCTCGGCATACAAACTCAACACGCTGTTTCTCGACCAGTTCCGCCAGGAGCTGATCACCCTACCCGGCAACGTGGCCAACGCCGAAAGCGTGCGCGATGTACTGCCGGCCCTGGTCAACAAGTTCGGCCTCTATAAATCCACGCTGATCGAGTTAAAAACGTTCCAGAACGAAGGCCAATCCACGGCCGAATGGCAGACGCTGGTGGATGGCTTCTTTGCCAAGTTGCGCGAGCAGGAAATCCTGCGCTCGACGGATTACCAGGATGAGCAGAGCAATCGCGCCAAAGAGATCAGTCGGACGACTGCATCGGGCCGAAAAATCACAACCAGCGATTTTGTTTTGATCAACCTGGCCAACGAGAAGGAAGTCAAGGACTGGGTGCGCGATGCGGCGACGTCGTTTCCGGAAGAGATCCGCGATTCACTGGCCTACTACTACCTGGCGGTGAAAGAGCCGACTTACGTGCTCGATGAGGAAGCGACCGAGCAGGCGAAGCTGGTCGCCGCCGAGGCGGTCATGCCCGTCCCCCGAACGTTCCGGCCGGATGGCGAACCAATGGTTCCGGCGGGCAAGGAACTGGACGATGCGGAATACCGTGTGCTCGCTCTGGAACGTGAAACTTACCTGGCCTCGCTCGATCCGATCGAACGTCTGTTGCATACCTCCGGGCCGGTCGCGCTGGTCGTGCTGGTGACGGTGGGACTGGTCGGCGCGGTGATGGCGATGCGACGGCGGATTGCTGAAAACACGCTGCGCGGTCTGGCACTGGGACTGCTGCTTTCGTCGTGTCTGCTGCTGGCGGTGCTGGTGCGGTTCAGCGGGGCCAACGTCACCATCGCCGCCGCGGTGGGCGCCACGCTCTTGGCCGCGGTGATCATCACCATCGCCTACGATCAGATGTTTGCCCTGGTGGTCGCCACGCTGCTGAGCATTCTCGTGGCGCTGGCGTTGCAGTTGTCGATGGGGGCGCTGGTGGTGACCCTGGCCGGCTGCGTCGTGGGCATCGCCCAACTCCGCGAGGTGCGCCAGCGCGGCAAGCTGACCCGCGCGGCGCTGGTCACCGGGCTGGTTGTTGCGGTCGGTGTATGGGGCGCGGGGTTGACCGAACGCAATCTCTACGCGGACTGGTACTATCCTCTGATCGGTGAATCGCTGTGGGGCCTGATCGCCGCGCTGGCCGTCGGCTTCTTCGTGCTGGGCGTGTTGCCGTTCATCGAGCGCGCCTTCAAGGTGACCACCGCCATGACGCTGCTGGAATGGTCCGATGTGAATCAGCCGTTGCTGCGTCGGCTCGCCCAGGCGGCGCCGGGAACGTACAACCACTCGCTGAGCGTGGCGACCATCGCCGAGGCCGCCGCCGACGCCATCGGCGCCAACGGTCTGCTCGTGCGCGTGGGCGCGTATTACCACGACATCGGCAAGATGAACAAGCCGCAGTATTTCGTGGAGAACCAGGCCGGCGGCCCCAACCGTCACGCCAAGCTCAGCCCCGCGATGTCGCTGCTGATTATCGTCGGTCACGTCAAGGACGGCATGGAGATGGCGCGCGAGTACCGGCTGCCGCCGATTCTGCATCACTTCATCGAATCGCACCACGGCACGACGCTAGTCGAATACTTCTACCACACCGCCCGTCAGCGCACCGCCGAAGACCCCGGCGCGGCGCAACCCAGCGAGTTCGAGTTCCGTTACCCCGGGCCCAAGCCGACCACGCGCGAAGCGGCGATCCTGTTGCTCAGCGATTCCGTGGAAGCCGGCTGCCGCACGATGAACGATCCCACCGCCGGCCGCATCGAGCAGTTCGTTCACAACGTCGCGATGAAACGGCTCATGGACGGCCAGTTCGCCGAGTGCGGACTGACGCTGGCGGAACTGGCGCGGGTCGAAGCCGCCCTGACCAAGAGCTTGTGCGGCATCTACCACAGCCGCATCGCCTACCCCACCGAGGAAAAGACCGCCGGGCCGCACGCCCAGCCCCGGACCGCCGGGCCCAGCGCCGCGGGATGAGCCGCACTGGCCGCCGACCCGCCGCACCGCGTACAATGACCGCAGGAGACCGACCAGCCACAATGGACCCGATTGCACACGATCCCACCTGCGAAGATTCCCCGTCCGGCGACGACCCCGACCCTTGTTTATCGCTGTCGCTCGCCCTCGATGATTCCCTGCACGATCCGCCCGATTCCCGGTGGTTGCGCGACCGCCTGGTTGAGGTGGCCGAACGGCTGAATCTGCGCCGCGGTGCTTTGAGCGTGGTGGTCGTGGCCGACCCGCGCATGTCCGACCTGCATCAGCAGTATCACAACGATGCGAGCACCACGGACGTACTGGCTTTTGACCTGGGCGAGACGCAGCCGGCGGAGCCGACGAACGGCCCTCCGGCCGTCGACGGAGAAATTTACATCTGCCTCGACGAGGCCCGTCGTCAAGCCGAATCGCTCGGCCACGATGTGCGCTACGAACTTCTGCTCTACGCGGTGCACGGCTTGCTGCACCTGCTGGGCTACGACGATCACGATCCGCACGAATACCATCGCATGCACGCGCGCGAAGATGAATTGCTCGAAGCGGTGGGAGTGGGGCGGGTCTTCGGTCCGTCCGATCCCTCGGAGGACGCATGACGATGTGGATGTTGTGGCTGGCATTGGTGTCGGGTTTGCTCGGCGGATTCTTCGCCGCCAACCATCGCGCGCTGCTGGAATACAGCCCCTCGCGCCTGCTCGAACTGCTCCAGCGGCGCAAGCGCGAAGCGTGGATGAACTGGCTGGAACCCCGCGATGAACTGATCCTCATCACCGCCATCTACCGTTCGCTGTTTCACCTGGCCGTGGTGATCGGCATGCTGCTCTACCTGGCGCCGCCTACGCAAACCGCCGACTGGCAGGATTATCTCGTGGCCGTGCTTGCGGCGTGGGTGGTGATTGCCGTGGTCGGGATCGTGGTGCCCATGAGTTGGGGCCGACACGCCGCCGAACCCCTGCTCATCGCCTCGCTGCCCATTTTGAGGGCGCTGTACCGCCTGACGCATCCGTTGGTCTGGATGCTTCGGCCGTTCGATCCGATCGTCCGCCGTCTGCTCGGCGTGCCCGATGAGCCGACCGACGAAGCCGCCTCACTCGAAATGCAATTGCTCGACGCCGTCAGCGAAATCGAAAAGGCCGGCATGACCATCGAGCCCAGCCAGAAGGACATGATCGAGGCCATCGTCGATTTCACCACCACCACCGTCGAACAGATCATGACGCCGCGCACCGATGTCGTCGGCCTGGAATCCGATCAGTCGATGGAACAGATCAAGCAGGCGATCGACGAGCACGGCCACAGCCGATACCCCGTTTTCGAGGGCGATCTCGATCACATCCTCGGCATGCTCTATGCCAAGGATCTGCTCAAATACGTCGGGGGCAACGGCGATGGCGAAGCGCCTTTCGAGCTGCGCCGCGTGGTGCGCGAGGCGCTGTTCGTGCCCGAAACCAAGCCGTTGCAGGAACTGCTGGCCGAGATGCAGACGCGCAAGGTTCACATCGCCGTGGTGCTCGATGAATACGGCGGGACCGCCGGGCTGGTCACCATCGAAGACATTGTCGAGGAAATCGTCGGCGAAATACAGGACGAATACGAAACCGACGAACCCCCCGAGCCGGTGATCGAACGCGTCGACGCACGCACCACGCTGGTCGAAGGGCGCGTCTACATCGACGATCTGAACGATGAACTGGATATCGAACTGCCCGAGGACGACGACTACGATACCGTCGGCGGGTTTGTCTTCTCCACGCTCGGCCACATCCCCGAAGTCGGCGAATCGTTCGACTACGAAAACCTGCACGTCACCGTCCTCGATGCCGAGAAAACGCGCATCAATCAGGTCCGCATCGAAATTACCGGCGATAGCAAAACCAACGGCAACGGCGAGTAACGATTTGGAGTGTTGCTTGGCCGGCGGCGAACGGCCGCTGAACTCCGGGATTTGTTAAGCCCCGGCGATTGGTGTCACTTCCGTGCGATCCGCATATAATCGCCTGCGATGGACATCCGCTTCTACAACACGCTGACCCGCCGCGTGGAGGTTTTCCAACCGGTGACGCCGGGCGTGGTGCGCATGTACCATTGCGGCCCGACGGTTTACGACTACGCCCACATCGGGAATTTCCGCTCGTTTCTGCTGGGTGATTTGCTGCGTCGGTTTTTTGAGTTCGTCGGTTTCCGCGTCGATCAGGTGATGAACATCACCGACGTCGGCCATATGACCGAAGACGACCGGGCCGACGGCGGGGGGCAGGACAAGATGGAACTGGCCGCCCAACGCCTCAAGCAGGCCAAGAAGCAGGGCGCGGCCGACGTGGACAATCCCGACGATCCCTACCGGGTGGCGCAGTTTTTCATCGAAGCGTTTCTCGAAGACGCGAAGCTGCTGGGCATGAAGGTCGCCGACGAATACCCGCAGCAGATGCCGCGCGCCACGGAAAACGTCAACCGCATGATCGAGCAGATCGGCCGGTTGATCGAAGCCGGCCACGCCTACCTCACCGATGTCGGCGCGGTCTATTACGATGTCGCCAGCTTCCCCGATTACGGCAAACTCTCCGGCAACACCGACCTGGCGCAACTGAACGCCGGGGCGGGCGGCCGCGTGCTCGACGAACACCAGCAGGGCAAACGCCATCCCGCCGACTTCCTGCTGTGGAAGCACGACGAGAAGCACCTGATGAAATGGGATTCGCCGTGGGGCGTCGGTTATCCCGGTTGGCACATCGAGTGCTCGGCCATGGCCCTGGGAACGCTCGGCGTCGACACGCTCGACATCCACACCGGCGGCGAGGACAACATCTTCCCCCACCACGAATGCGAAATCGCACAGGCCACCGGCGCCACCGGGAAACCCTTCGCCAACTACTGGCTGCATGCCAGGCACCTGTTCGTCGAGGGCGAGAAGATGTCCAAGAGCAAGGGCAACTTCCACACCTTGCGCGATCTGATGCAGCGCGGCGTCGATCCGGCCGTCCTGCGCTTCGCACTGCTGGGCGCTCCGTACCGCCAGAACGCCAACTTCACCTTCAAAGGGTTGGAAGATGCCGAGAAGCAGGTCCGTCGGTTACGCGGCATCGCGCCGCCGGCGCCGCAGGGCGCGGGAGTGCAAATGGGCGACAGCGCCGTCGAGCGCGCTTTTGCCGACGCGCTGGCCGACGACCTGAACATCTCCGCCGCTTTGGGCGAGCTGAACAAATGGATGGGTGCCGTTCACACATCCACCGCCGATGACGCCGCCATCGTACAGCGTATCGACGGCGTGTTGGGAGTATTGCATGCACATCAATCCGCAAAGCCGCCGGCGGCGGAAGGGCCCGGCGATGCGGAGCTCGACGCCCTCTGCCGGCAGATGCACCAAGCCCGTATGAACAAGGATTACGCTGAGTCGGATGCCATCCGCGATCAACTGACCGCCGCGGGTATCGAAGTGCAAATCTCGAAGGACCGCGTCACCTGGCGCCGCAAGATGAAACTGGACTGAGTTGCTTGTTGCCGGGGATATTGTTTAGAGCGTCTTGCATGGTTTGTGTCCGGTCCGAACGAGCCGCGACGGTGAGGGAGCGGTCGTCGGGCCGTTGATCCGCGTCCGACTTTCCGCTCTCCC
>JANQHK010000048.1 GCA_028282685.1 Phycisphaeraceae bacterium | reverse complement strand
CGGGGATCCCACGAGCCACTGCGAGATTGAGCTCGATGACATCGACCTTCTCGAGTTCGGAGTCGGGCAGTGCGAGCAGTTGCCAGACCGTGCGCAACTTTTCGATGTGAGTTTCTTTGATTGATGATGAGTTCGGCGATAACGGGTCCGCGTTGCGCGCGTTCGCCGATTGCAGGGGATCGGCCGGGCCGCCCAGTGACAACATGACGGAGATAGTAACCATCACCCCCAAGGTCACTAAGGCAAGACTATGAAGCAGCGAACGTAAAACGGACTGCCGGGAAGGCGCAGTTGTATCCACGCGGTCGGAATTGAATTGCCCAGAATCGGTCTTTTTTCGGTTTGTCCCCGTCACCGCAAGGTCCCCGCATGCGGAAAAATCCAAATGGTAGATGACATTGTGCTGTCGCCTGGAAATGTTGTCAATTCAGATACCGTCCGTCGGCGAGCGACTTCCTTGGACTTCCGCAACTGCTTAACCAGGGCAAAGATAGATGCACAACCGAGAAGTGAAAAACATCAAGGTCCAATCGCAGCTATCCGGTAGAACCGGTGCGATTCTCATCGGTCTGCCTGAGGCCGACCGACGGCGCCCGGCTTCTAGACAATCGCGGCTCGTTCGAGGAGGGCGCACTGCAATTGGATTAAGAATGTTCTATCGCACGTTTTAAGCCGCTTCGCGCCAGGTGAACGGCTCGGGCAGATCGGGATGACGCCGGCAGCAGGCGATCCAGCGCTGCGCTTCGGTGGTGTCGTGCCGCATGAGGACTTCCGCGGCCTGCTCGGCCAGGCAGGCGCGCTGATGTGTTTCCTCGCATTGCTCAATCAGCATCGTGCTTGCGATGTCCGGGCCGTCGCGCAGGATCGATACCGCCAGTTCCATTTCCGCCAGCGCCTCGGCCTGACCGCGATGGCTTCGGACGGATTGCACCAAGGCATCGGCGGCGTCGAGGTTGCGCTCCAGCAGGTGCAGCTCGATGCGCTGGCGCGCCGCCGCGAGGTAGCCGCCGTTGATCCTCAAGGCGCGGTCGCTGCTGCGGGCCGCGGCTTGATTGCGTCCGATGCCGCGCCGGGCGACGGCCTGGTGGTAGTGTAGGTCGGCGTGCTCGTCATGTTCGGACAGTCGCTCGCCGATCGCCTGATCCGCTTCGCGCAGCAGGGCGGGCATGACTTCACCGCCGATTTCAACGGCGCGCTGCTCGAGCAGGTCGACCAGCAGCCGCCCGCGCATGGCCAGACGCCACAGCCGGCCGATGTGCGTCTGCCGCTGCTCGACGGAATAGTTTTCAACGAGAATGGATCGGCAGCGGTCGGCCAGTCGATCGCGTCCGACCACGTAAGCGCAGACCATCAATCCCGCCGGCGCATTGAGTCGATCGTCCTGTCGACGCCAAAGCGCCCACCACAGGCGGCCGGCTTGGGCGAACCGCCCCATGCGCATCCGCAACTCGGCAAGGCGTTCCATGGCCGGCGCATAATCGCGGCGAATGTTCAGCACGCCGCGCAGATACCGCGTGGCCCGCTGGTCGTTTCCCATCTCGCACGACAGGTCCGCCGCTTCCACCGCCAGGGCCAGATCGCTCGGGGAGCGTTCGTTGAGCTTGGCGTAGGCATCGGCGGCCTCGCGCAAGCGCCCGGTCTGGCGGTAGAGGCGCGCCGTCTTGATGGACATCGATTCATCGCGCCGGTGGGGATCCATCCCGTCGAGTTGCTGGTGGATCGCCAGCGCCTTATCCGCACACCCCATGGCCTGGCAGCACGCCGCCTGCAAACGAAGCGTGGCCGGATCATCGCCCCAGCGATCGCGCAGTTCCCCGCAGAGGCGCGCCGCGCGCTCGTGCTGACCGGTATCGTGAAGCAGATACGCCAGGCGGCGCATCGCCACGCCGTGATTGATCCGCAGCTTCAGAGCGGTCTGCAGCGCGGTGATCGCTTCCTCCCGCCGCCCCTGTCGTCCCAATGCCTCGCT
>JANQHK010000024.1 GCA_028282685.1 Phycisphaeraceae bacterium | reverse complement strand
TAGAGCATCTTGCGTCATTCATGCCGGGCTTGTACGAGCCGCGCCGGTGAGGAAGCGGTCCGCACAACGCCCGAACCCGGCGGGGCAGGTGCGGTCATTGACCTGCGGGTGTAGACTGGCGCGCGAAATGGGACAGTTTTGCGATAAATGGGACAGGACACTAGCGCACAAAAACAAGCGTGGGGCCGCACGCTTGCTGATTCTCGCCCTGGCCAGAGCGGCCGGATGATCCCGTTGGGGACCGTTCGGCTGTTCGCCTGGCCTGGCCGGCGGGGTTGATCCGGGCCGCTGATGCGTGCCCGCCGCCGGTATTCGAGCGCCTGTTCTTCGGTTTTCAAAGAGTACTCGAAGGGGGATCGCAACCCGTTCGAGCGGCTCTCGATGAGCCTGTCGGCCTGCCGGCCTTGCCGAGCCGGCGACCATTTAATCCGGAGCACTGGCGCTAACCAGAGCCCCATGTGTTCATCAGTAGTGCGTAAATCCTCCCGCCCGATCGAGCTTGATGACCGAATAGATTTCGTTCATCTTCCCAACGAAACCACGCGAAACGCCCTGCTCAGACCCAGTCGGCGCACCGCACCAGTTTGGAAAACTGTTATCACCGATGTAGCCCGTCTGAAATGACGTGCCGACATGGCCGATTTCGGTGGTGATTTTGTTGAGTTGGTCGGCCCCGGTGATTGCTGGGACGCCGTTGTTGTCGAATGTGTTGGTGTAATTCGCGTTCACCACGTCAGCCCACAGGTAGATGTCGATGTCCTTGGTGATGTTGCTTGGCATGCCGCTGACCGTGATCCTCGACCGGCTGGCGCTGGCGAACGCGTCGAACTGGTCAAAAGCATCTATGATGCCCGTTGTGTAGGCGTGGATACCTTCGGCGTCAGCAGTCTGCCAGCTCCCCTCCGCCTCCGTCTTTGCAGACGCCCACGTGGCCTCGTTGTAGCCCTCTCCAAATTGAGCATCACCCCAGGTGTCAGTGTACGAAGAGCCGCTACCGGTGGTCCAGATCAACAGCTCACACGCCGCCTGCAGGTCTTCGATGATCCATGCCCCATAGATGTCGAACACCTGCACCTTACCGTAACTGACCGATCCACCGTCATCGGGATGCGTGGTGTAGCGGCGCGGCCCGGTCGCCGTGGGTTCTCCGGTGACTTCCGCCCATAGGTTGTCGGGCGTCCACATCGGGATGCCCGCCGTCGTGCGGCCGTGGAAATCTCCACCCGCCTCCACTGCTGATGTGTTGACGAACGTGTCACAGATCGCCTCTATACGATTCTGCAGTTCATAGGCCCACATATAAAACGTCGTGCCGCCGCCATCCAGATCGAACTTGCCGTTTTGGATGTCGAGGAAGTCACTACCGACCGGTGCAACCATCGTGCTCCACGTCCCGACATCCACACCGCACCGCTCGTTAACAGCTGCTACCAATTCTGCGATCAAGCCGATGACATCCTGCGCTGCGTCGAAGTTGGATATAGCTGTGAATGCCATCAGCTCACACTCCGAAATCGCACCCAGTCCATCCAGCACCCCTTGCCGTGTATCGCGTAGCCGCTGAGGACCACGGAAGCATCTGTCACCACATCGTAGCCATCGTTCCGCCAGTAGCCGATGATCTGATCGACGGCCGTCGCCAGGCCATTGGGCGCATCTTCTTTGTCGTTGAGTCCTACGTAGACGGTGGCGCCAGTGTCGATGGTGATGCCTCTGGAATCCTGCGCCGGGTTGGCTTCGGCGTACGTCGGCAGCGGATGAGGGACCGAGGGCGCGGTCCAATCGTGCCCGTCCGAATCCTTCATGCCCGTCACTTTGGCGTAGACCAGTCCCGCCATCGCAGGGAAGGCAAAGCGCGGCTCACCATTGACCTGGCCGATCAACTCCAATTGCACCAGGTCACCGATCTTTGGCGTTCCTCCGATGGCGATCGCGTTCTCCGCCCCCGCGGCCGTCACAGGCCAGTCCCCGAACTTGTCGCTTTCTGCGTCGTCGAAGCGCACGCGCTTCCAGCTGTGCAGTGTCGCGCCGGTTCCCACGGCGGTGATGCGTCCCCAAAAACGCATCTCCAGGCCACGCGGTGACAAACCGCTGCTTCCGCGTGCAGGCGTGGGTATCTCACGCAGACGGCGCAGAATAGAGCGGACCGAATTGTTCGACAGGTTTGCCATGCTCAACTGAAATCCAATCCCCAATTCGCCGAAGCAATCGGACTCAAGCGGGCGTGGTTCCAAAACAAGAGCCTGCCGCATTATGACCTGACGGAGTCCAAGCGTTCCCTAGCTATAAAGAACGGAGCCGTGGAAGTGAGTCGAGAAAAATTTCTTGGGCTGTTGCGCCAGTGGCGCGAACTGAAATCGGATGGGACCCGTCCTGATGGCGACAGCGCCAATTGCGGATTTGACGAGTTCTGGAAACTCTGGCCATCACATCCGCGCAAGGTGGCGCGTCAACAATGTCTGCAGAAGTGGCGAACGAAGCGTTGCGCGGAGATCTCCGACCGGATCATCGCGTCCTTAAAGGCCCACATCGAATCGGATGCATGGAAATTCGAACATGGCAAGTTCATTCCTCGGCCGCTGACTTGGTTGAATCAGAATCGCTGGGAAGCGGACCTGAATGCCAAGCCCTATGCCAAGCCCCCGCCCAAGGCCACACTCCGCGCCGAGATGGCTGGCCAAGCGTTGCTGGTCGCACTCAAGCAACTCCGCACAGCAAGCGAAATCCGTCCAAAGTGGTCTCAGTGCAAACGATGGATGCGCCGGCTGAATGATGCGGAGAGAAGCGACATCGCGATCCAAGCCATCGTTCGTAGCATGAAGGAGGCCGCCGCCAACGCGCACTTTGGACTGGATATACCTGACGACTAGACCACCGACAGCATCAACGCGGCGAAACTGCGCACGCGGTGGCCGGCCGAGTGCGATCCGGAACTCACCACAGAGGACACGGAGCCCACAGACTCGGATAAAAGAATTAACGGGTTAACGAATTAACGAGTTGACGAATCAACGAACATGCCCTGGTCAAACAAGCAAAAACAGATCGCCGTTCGCGCCTGCCGGCAGGCGGGCATCGATGATGCCGTGCGCAAGTTGCTGCTGCGCCAGCTCCCGCATGCCGTCGTGGACGGCCAACCGACGAGCACGGCCGGGGCGCTGGACAATAAAGATTTTGAGCGGTTCATGGCGCTGGTGGAAGATCGTGCCGGCGGGAAGGTGTTGCATTTCACGTCGAGCTACTGGGGCGACAAAGCCGCCAGTCGATCGACCAGCGCCAGCGAACGCCAGGCCCACAAGATCAACCTGCTCTATCGCGAGTACTCCAGCCAGGACGCGGGCGGCCTGACCGGGCACGGCATTTATGGTTTGACCGGCCTGGTGCGGCGTATGAGCGCCCAGCGCACCGGCAGGATCGAGGAACTGACCCCGTCCGAGGCGCACAACCTGATTGAGTTGCTAGGCGCGCTGATA
>JANQHK010000039.1 GCA_028282685.1 Phycisphaeraceae bacterium | reverse complement strand
TCCCGCAAGACGATCGGGGCGACCCGGCGAAATGGGCCTGCTTCGGCCTGGGCAAGTTCGGCGGCGCGGCGCTGGGTTACGCTTCGGACATCGAACTGTTGTTCGTCTACGACCGGACGGGCCGGACCGATGGGCCGCGCCCCGTCGATAACGCCGAGTTCTTCATCCGCATGGTCAACGAACTGATCCGGGTGATCCGCGCCAAGCGCGAGGGCATCTTCCAGGTGGACCTGCGTCTGCGTCCGTTCGGCAAGGACGGCCCGGTGGCCACGAGTCTGCAATCGTTCAGCGCGTACTTTGCGCCGGACGGATCGGCCCACGCCATGGAACGACAGGCCCTGACGCGACTGCGCGCGGTGGCCGGAGACGCCGAACTGGGACAAACCGTCGAGCGGCTGCGTGATGAGCTGCTTTACCAATCCCCCCCGCCCGACCGCAACGCCCTGGCTGAACTGCGCGCCAGGGCCTACGCCGAGAAGGCGCGGGACGGAACCTTCAACACCAAGTACGGCTGCGGCGGACTGAACGATCTGGAATCTTCGGTGCAGATGCTCCAGGCGGCGCACGGCGGCGCTCATCCGGCCCTGCGCACCACGAGCATCCACCAGGCCCTGGCGGCGCTGGCGGAATCGGAGCGGGTCGAAGATTTCTGCAGCGGCGCCGTCACCGAGGCCTACGACTTTTTCCGCAAGCTCATCAACGGCATTCGCATGCTGCGCGGCAACGCGGCCGATCTGTTCATGCCCTCGGCCGAAGACGAGCGGATGCATTTGGCCCGACGCATCGGATATCGCACGCATGAAGGGCGCGACGCCGACCGTCAACTTGAAGGCGAACTGATGCTCTGGTCGGCGGTGGTGCGCGGCTTCGTGGCCAAATACATCGACCCGGCATACCTGCCCGATCCCGATGCGGTCAATCCGATCGACCTGCTCTACCGCAACGACCTGTCCGAAGCGGCGCGCTCCGCGGCACTGGAGCCGTTCCACCCCGCTGATCCGCAGAAAACGTACGAGCGCCTGCGTCACCTGGCCGGCGGCGGGCAGCGCGTGCGCTGGTTCGCGGCGTTGGTGCCGCAGCTCATCGACGAATTGAGGAACGAGGAACATCCGGACGCGGCGCTGCAACACTGGGCCAGGTTGGTGGAGGTGATGGACAACCCCACGGAACACTTCCGGATGCTGGGCGCGCATCCGGGGCGGCTGCGCGTTTTCGTGAAGCTGCTGGCGCGCAGCGAAGCCGTGGCCGATTTGCTGTTGCGCCTGCCCGGTCTGGTCCAATGGTCGGTCCATCCGGAGCTTCTGATCGACCCGGCGCATCTGAAGCAAATCGAACGGGCCCTGGGCGGAACACGGTCATAATCCACCAGGAAAGGCCCTGGCCCGCGTTCTTTTTCATCGAGCCGCCCGGGGCGATCGGTCTGATGTTCGGGGGGAAAAGCGATGATACACTATTGGGCGAGCAAGCCCCCGTTGACAAACGGAGATGTCACACCATGAACGCACGCACCGCACGATGGGGATGGATTCTGATCATCGGCATCTTCTCGGCCACGGGAAGCTGGTCCCAGAGCGCACCGCCCATCAGCCAGGGCAACGGCGATCTGCCCACAGCCGATCAATTGCAGGCGAAGATCGAATCCTCCCAATCCCTGGCCGATCTGTCCGAGGCAATCCGCAACGAGATCGTTCAACAGTACCAGCAGGCCCTGGGCGATCTGAAGCGCCTGGAAGAGCTGGCTCAGCAATCGACGGAGTTGGAAAACCAAGTCAAAGAGGCGCCGGAGCAGACTCGGCAACTGAAGGCGGCGCTGGAGAAACCGACCGATCCGCTGCCGGATGTACCGAAGGAAGCGGCCCGGCTGTCCAACGAGGAACTCACCAAAAAAGCCAGTGAGTCACGGCAGGCCCTCGACGCGGCCGAGACCGAACGGGGTAACCGATCCAATGCGCTCAATGAACAGCGCGCCCTTCCGAGCATCATTCCGGACCAGCGCAGAACCTTCCGCAAGTCGCTCAGTGAAACCGAGTTGGCCCTGGGAGACGCGGCTCCCGCCGACCAGCCCCAATCGCTCACCGAGGCGCGCCGGACCGCGCTGCGTCTGCGCCAGCACCGGTTGCAGGCCGAGATCGCCCTGCTCGAACACAAGCTGAGCGCCCACGACAAGCTGCTGGCCTGGCACACCGAGCGGCTGAACCAGGCCGAGAGCGAGGTGGAGCGTCTGGAACAAGTCGATCAGCTCTGGAAAAAGGCCGGGGATGAACGCAGCCAACAGGGCGCCGGCGAAGGCGAGCGTCAGGCCATCGAGGTCTGGCAGCAGACCGAGGGCATGCACGAGTCGATTCGGAAACTGGCTCAGGAAAATATCGAACTGAGCAAACAGAACAAGGAACTGGTCGAAAAAACAATTCAACTCCGCAAGCAATACGATCAAAACGCAACCCTGCTCCAGCAGATTCAGGAGCAGTCGGAAAAGACGCACAACTACGTGCAGTTGAGCGGCCTGGACGAGACGGTCGGGCTGCTGCTGCGGTCCCAGCGAGAAGCGCTGCCGCCGCTCAGCCGGTACCGCGCCAACACCGACGAACGGCGATCGGCGCTGAGCAAAGCCAACCAGCGCCAATACGAATTAAGACAGGAAGCCAAGAACCTGGCCGACATCGATCTGCGAGCCGAGCGGATCGTTTCAGCCCTGTCTCCGGGGCCGGTCGGCGGCGAGCGGAAGAAGTATATCAACAAGACGCGGTCGCTGCTTTTGCAACGCAAACGGTGGTACAACGATCTCTACGCCCAGTACAGCGACTACATCAAGACCGTCGGCCAACTCGATTCCAAAGAGCGCGAAATTATCGTGGAGGTCGAGGAGTTCACCCGCTTTATCAACACGCACCTGATGTGGTCGCGCGAGGCCGGCGCCATCAACCTCGACACCTTCCGATACAGTGCCGAAGCGCTGACTTCACTGGCCCAGCCGGAACCGCGTACCGCCGTGGTCGAGCAGGTGAAGCAGACCTTTATCCGGCGGACCGCCGCCGCCACCGCCCTGACGTTGACCTGGCTGGCCCTGCTGCTGCTGTACCTGCGCAGTCTCGGTTCACTGAAATCCATCGCGCCCGATATCGGCCGCGTACGCGCCGACTCGATGAAGCTGACGTTACGGGCGCTGGCGGTGACGGTCCTGCGCGCCGTCGTCTGGCCGGGCCTGCTGGCCGGGTTGGCATGGCTGTCGTATGCACCGCAGATCACATCCGCATGGGTCGCCGCATGCAGCGCGGCGCTGCTGCAAACCGCCGGGCTCTGGGCTGTGCTCGAGGGCCTCCGCGGCATTTGCGATCCGAACGGCCTGGGACCCGTCCACTTCCGCTGGTCGGCCGGGGCCTGCAAGGCGGTGCGCCGGCACTTGAGTTGGTCGATGGCCGTGCTCCTGCCGCTGGTGGGGCTGGCCCTGTTGGTGGACCGGGCGGGCGTCGACGATCAGCAACGCACCGCGCTGGTTCTGCTGTGTCACATGGCGATCGGAATCGTGGTCACCGTGGCCGTGGCACTGATGCTCTACCCCCGCGGCAGTTTCCAGGGCGCGCTGGCCGGCGCCCGGATGGACAAGGCCGCACACCTGTGGTGGTTGTGGTATCCGCTGGCCATCGCCCTGCCGCTGGCGCCGGTGGTGCTGGCGGGGTTGGGCTATCACCACGCCGCCACGCAGCTGCAATACCGTTTGTTCCTGACCGTGGCGTTCAGTCTGCTGTTGATTGTCATCCAGGCGCTGGCGTTGCGCTGGTTGCTGCTGACCCACCGCCGTGTCGCCTACCAGGAAGCGCTGCACAAACTGGAAGAGGCCCGCGACCTGCGCCGCAAGGAACTCGAAGCCGCCGGGCAGGCACGCGCCGGCGAAACGTCCAGCGAAGAGCCCTCCGTCCCCGCCGAACCCGAACGCAGCATCGAGCAGATCGCCTCCGATACGCGCCGCCTGGTGTTCACCGTCATCGGCTTCACGTTCGTGCTGGTGTTCTGGCTCGTCTGGCAGCCGGTCCTGCCCGCCCTGAACTTCCTCAACGACGTGGAAGTCTGGAGCTACATCACCGAGGGCAAGGACGGTCCGATGGAAGTGTCGATCACCCTGGCGAATCTTATTTTCGCCTTCCTGGTCGGGGCCATCACCGTCATCGCCACCAGCGCGCTGCCCAGCGTGCTGGAAATCACCCTGCTCAAACGCCTGCCCCTGGAACCGGGCGTCGGCTACGCCATCAGCACCCTCAGCCGCTACATCCTGCTCGGCATCGGCATCGTGATCGCTTTCGATCTGATCGGCGTCGGATGGACGGACGTGCAGTTCATCATCGCGGCGCTGGGCGTCGGCATCGGGTTCGGATTGCAGGAAATCGTCGCCAACTTCATCTCCGGCATCATCATCCTCTTCGAGAGGCCCATTCGCGTGGGCGATATCGTGGAGGTCGGCGGCGTCATGGGTATCGTCTCCCGCATCCGCATCCGCGCCACCACCATCACCAACTGGGACCGCAAGGAATACATCGTCCCCAACAAGGACTTCATCACCGGCCGACTGCTCAACTGGACGCTCAGCAACAAAATCAACCGCATCGTGATCAACGTCGGCGTGGCGTACGGCTCGAACGTCGAACAAACCCGTTCCATCCTCCGCCGCGTCATCGACGAACACCCGCTGATCATGAAGGATCCGACCACGCTGATCACGTTCGAGGGCTTCGGCGACAACGCGCTCAACTTCGTGGTCCGCACGTACCTGCCCGATTTCGATAACCGCCTGGAAGTCGTGCACCAGTTGCACGAGACGATCTACGACGAGCTGAACAAGGCCGGCATCGCCATCGCCTTCCCGCAACGCGACGTGCACCTGGATACCAGCAAACCGCTGGAAATCCGCGTGACGGACAAACGAAAGGAAGACGAGCGCTAAGCGTGTGCGTAAGAAGTGAAAAAGCGAGCCGCGACGGTGAGGGAGCGGCTCGTTCGGACCGGACACAAACCATGCAAGACGCTCTAGAAACAGCCCCGCCCTGAAGGGCGGGGCTTGTTTTTGCGTGTCATGTGTGCTGTGTCCGGGCAGGCCAAAATCTACGGCATCGCGTCCGGCCAGCCGGACCTGCGTCGCTTACAGTTTGTAGTACTGCTCCCAGCCCTTGCGCGGCGGGGTGCGGAGCATCTTGTCGGCGAGGTCGTTGTTGGTGATGCGCCCGGTTTTCGGATCGAACTTGATCGTACCGCCGTAGCGTTGGGCGATCACGCCGAGCATGAAGACCTGCGTCAGTTCCCCGCCGATGCGGAAGGGAGAGTGCGTCTTTTCTTCGCCGCGGCAGGCCCGCAGGAAGTTGGTGAAGTGATCGGACTGGCGCGGCCACCGGGGCAGGGTCGCAGCCCGTTCCTTCATTTTGGATTCGGGCACGATGCGCACCACGGCGTTGTGCGATCCGCCGTGGAAGGTCAGCCCCTCGCCGTAGATCACCTTGCCCGGCTTCTTGAGATTCCGTTCCGGTTCCAGATCGGGTGGATGGGGGGCGTAATTTGTCTTGCCATCGTACCAGGTCACTTCGCAGGGCGGCATGTTCTTGCGCGCCGGGAAGCGGAAGGCAATGGTCGACGCCTGCGGGAAGATGTAATCGTTGGGCCCTTCGCGTTTGACCGCTTCGATTTCCGTAGGCAGGCCCAGTTCGAGATACCGATGGGCGGTGTCGAGAATGTGCGGCCCCCAGTCGCCGAACGCGCCGTTGCCATAGACGTACCAGCAGCGCCAGTTGCCGCCGTCGAGTCGCTTGTCGTAGGGGTGCATTTCGGCGGGGCCGGTCCAGACATCCCAGTCGATCCAATCCGGAGCGGGCTGGCCCGCGGGGTAGCCGTCAATCTTCCAGCCGTGCCAGCGTCGTTTGTTGTTCATGAAGGCGTCGATTCGCTTGACGTTCTTGATGACGCCTTGCTCGACCCACGTCTTGAACTGCATGGGGTTGTTTCCGGAGTGGCCCTGGTTTCCCATCTGGCAGGCCACGCCGTACTTCTTTTCCGCTTCGATCAGCAGTTGGCATTCCTCGTAGGTATTGGCCAGGGGCTTCTCGACATAGACATGCTTGCCCTTGGACATGGCGAGCATGGCAATCCAGAAATGCGCATGATCGGGCACGCCGATGCTGCACGCGTCGATATCGTCTTCCATCTTGTCGATCAGCTGGCGGAAGTCCTGAAACTGGCGCGCATCGGGATATTTTTCGCGGATTTTTTTGGTTCGGCCGTTCTCCATGGCCACATCGCACAGCGCCACGATGCGCGTCTGCTCTTTCTGACCGAAGAGGTTGCCGATCGCGCCGCCGCGGCTGCCGCAGCCGACGATGGCCATGCGAATCTTATCGCTGGGGGCGACGTAATTCGGACCGCCGAGCACGTGACGCGGAACGATGCTGAACGCCGCAACGGCAGCCGTCCCGGCCAGGAACCGACGGCGGCTGACGACGCGTTCGCGTCGAACGTGGGACTTACGAGACTGGATCATGTCATACCTCCCGCAGGTGGGGAAAATGTCGATACGCTTCGATACCGAACCTATTCGCTGCTCCGTGACCGGCCATTGTGCCCGAAACGCACATGGGGCTGCAACGCCGGGCCGGTTTTCCTGCCTATACCCTTGACGCGTCGAATCAGGTCTTCGCTGTCAACAAAAGGCCCGTTCGCCTGGCGTTCATCAATCATGCGGTCCGCGACGATCAATCCGATTCTCGGTAGCAATTGCAGGGTATGCCGATCGGCGTGGTTCACGTCGATGCGGTACCGGGGGACGTCCCGCCCGCTCGCCATCGCCCCGCCAGACCGATCCGTGAATCCATCATACACCACAGCCGCCGCCAACACGACGGCAATCACGCCCAGCGCCGGGACCAGGCGATCCATCGATTCAATCGGGCAATTGGGGGTGCATGGCATCGTCGATCGGTCCGTACAGAACTTTGCGCAACGCGGTCACGCGACGAAACGCGCTTTTGGTGCGCAGGTCATCGGCGGTCAGCCCGCCGAACGGCAGCTCGGCCTTGTCGTGATCAGCAATATCGACCCACGCCACCGATTCGATGAACGGTTTGGACAAGGCGATGTTGTACAGCGCTTCCAGCCAGTGTCCCTGCACCACCGCCGACCACGGCCGGCGCCAGTACCCGCCGCTGGCGATGCCGTTGCCGTTACCGCCGTTGGACTTGGCGTTTTCGGCGGGGATGGTTTGCGAGGGCACGCCCACCGCCGTCAGGTGAATCGGTTTTCCCAGGCCGCTGAACCGATCCAGCAGAGCCGATATCTGCATCAGGTCGCGCGTGAAATGTCCCTCGCGCGGGCATCCCATCAGCAGCTTCACACCGAACGTGTCCACCGGGATGCCCGACTGGATAATCATGTCGGCGTAGATCAACGGCGGAATCGAGCGGATGTTCTGGGCATAATATTCGCCGAACGGCTGGGTGATTTCGATCAGCGTCCGCGCGTTGGGCTGCACCTTGCGGGTCAGCATCGCCGCCATGCGCGTGATGTCCATCAACTGCTCGAGATTCAGCGAGAACTGGTTGTTGACGTGAATGCCCGACAGCACGTTCCAGACGGTCACGGCATTGCGGTACCGGCTGACCAGCCGCTCGGTGTGTTCGTAGAGCAGGTCGCGCAGGGTTTCGTAATCGTGTTCGACGATCGCCAGCCAGTCCGGCATCACCGAACTTTCAAAGCTGATGATGGGCCCGGCCAGGATCGGCAGACGGATGCGCATCGCCCACTCGATCCACCCGTCAAGCTGACGCCAGTCGAACTCCTGTTCTTGCGGCTCGATGCGCT
Source organism: Phycisphaeraceae bacterium (assembly GCA_028282685.1). GTDB lineage: Bacteria > Planctomycetota > Phycisphaerae > Phycisphaerales > Zrk34 > JANQHK01. Next base: position 3,400 of record JANQHK010000039.1, on the reverse strand, counting down.
TCCAGTGCGTCGGCAGGCGCAGGTAGTCGAAGTTAGCCAACAGCGAAGCGCGCACTTCGGGAATGGATTGATCGAGATCCACGCCGCAGCCGAAGGCCCCGCCGGACAATTGCCCGCTGATCCGACGCCGGCGCAGCAGCAACTCCGCGTGGGCCAGGGCCAATTCTTCCGAGGCGTCGATACCCGCCAGCAGCCCTTCGCGCGAGAGCGTATCGGCGCGGGCCGGGTCTTCGTTCTCGCAACCCAGGGCCGCGATATAGCGATTCCGTGCCAGGTCAAACCGGCGCACCGCCGGGTGGTCGGATTCCATCTCGAACATCGCCCAGTCTTCCTGCTTGGCGATCAGCATCATCAGCCGATGCCGCAGCAATTCCAACGTCAGCAGATAGGGCTCATCGCGCTCGGGAAGAAGCGTGGTCTGAAGGGTCAATTGGCCCAGTTCCCCGGTCTGAAATTGCAGACTCAGCGCCGCCGGGCCGACCGTGCGTTTGTCGCAGACGATCATGCCGTCCTGGAAGTGGGTCGTTGCCCGCACGGCAATATTGTCCGCACCAACCAGATGGATGTTCTCCATCGGCCAGTGACGTGCGGGCTGTCGATTTTCGAAGACGCGAAACTTAAACATTCGCCTTCAGGCCCTTCGGCCGTGCCTCGCGGATATAAAGGAATGGGATAAGTCCGGGCGGGGTGGCTTGGCGGGAAGGCCGGTGCGGGTCGGGTCTGGGGGAGACTTCGGGGGCTGGACGACCTCCTTCCTGCCGTGCTTGCAATACATTGCGATTATTCCATATCACCATCACCATGACAAGCGCATTCCCGACTTTATATTTCGCAATCCCCAATTGCACTCTCGGTGCATATGTGTACAATCCTTCACGATATTTTCGACCAATGGAGCCCATGATGCAAACCCCGCTCATAACCACCGATCTGCCCCTGCCCAACCGACGCTGCGGTAAAGTGCGCGATATCTACGATATCCCCCTGCACAACGGCGAGCCCGGCCTGCTCATCATCGCCACCGATCGCGTCAGCGCTTTCGATGTCGTCATGGCCAACGGCCTGCCCGGCAAAGGGAAAGTCCTTACCCAGATTTCCATCTTCTGGTTCGAGTGGCTGGCCAAACAGTTCGGCGACCGGCTCAGCCATCACCTGGTCTCCACCGATCCGGCCGACATCCCCGGCTTGGACGACGATCAACGCCAAGCCCTCCGCGGCAGAATCATGATCGGACGAAAGCTCAACGTCATCCCCATCGAGTGCGTGGTCCGCGGCTACCTGACCGGCTCCGGCTTCAAGGATTACCAGAAGACCGGCCAGGTCTGCGGCATCGATCTGCCAAGCGGCATGGTCAATTCCAGCAAGATCGATCAGCCCATCTTCACCCCCGCCACCAAGGCCGAGACCGGACATGATGAAAACATCAGCTTCGAACAGGCCTGCGACGTCGCCGGGGAATCGCTGATGACGCAACTGCGCGACTTGAGCATCGAGATATACGGCCACGCGCGCGACTACGCCGCCGAACGCGGCATCATCATCGCCGACACCAAGTTCGAGTTCGGGATGCCCGGTGACTCGCCCGGCACGCAGCCCATTCTCATCGACGAAGTCTTCACGCCCGACAGCTCCCGCTTCTGGCCCGCCGATCTCTACGAACCCGGCAAGGAGCAGCCGAGCATGGACAAGCAGATCGTCCGCAACCACCTCCAGGAAATCTGCGACCGCGGCGAGTGGGACAAAACCCCGCCCGGCCCGACCCTGCCCGACGACGTCGTCTCTAAAACCATGGCCCAGTACCGCAAGGCCTACAAACTGCTCACCGGCAGCGAGATTGAACTGTAAACCCCACAAGCCCCGCTCTTCCGCGCGCGGGGCGATTTCAACAAAGAAGTTCGGGGAAGGGGTCAGGACGGTTCGGTATGTGAGCCGTCACGGACCCGCCGTTCAAAACACATGCCGCAGGCGGATACCGAACACGCCGATCATATCGCGGTCGTTCTCCGACGGGTCGAAGATCAACTGGAAGTCCGGCGTCAGTTCGATGCCCTCGGTCAACTGAATCCGGTAGTACACCTCGAACAGGTACGAGTTGCGAAGATCGCCGTCGACGGGGTCGGTCCAGACGAAACCGATGCCCGCCTCGTCAAGCGTCCGCTCGAACGGCTTTTGAAAACTGACGCCCATGGCCAGTGCATTGCGCACCGGGGACAATAGCGTGCTGTTGTAACCGTACCGGACAAACGCGCCCAGACCTTCGATGACCGGCTGCTCGAAACTCAGCGCCACGCCGCTGCCCACGTCGGCCTCGGTTTCCCGGTGCCAGTAGGTCACGCGGTACGTACCGGCGCCCTGACCCAGACCGAACGGATCGACCATCAGCCCCAGTTCCCCGGCGTAAAACCAGTTCTGATCATCCAGCGTGGAAAAGGGACTGTGTTGGGATACCGATGTGCCGTCCGCCGCCGCACCGAGCAGGTACAGCCAATCGACTGGCGTCACTTTCACCGATCCCCCCAGCCCCGGCTTAGGTATCGGCCTCGCCGAATTTTTGTAAAACGGCTGAGCCAGGAACTGGCTATATCCGCTCTGCGCGTAACGATTCCTATCGATCAGGTTCTTCATGTACACCTTGCCGATGTCGTATTCCACCCGGCCGTCGAGCAGCCGCTGTCGCCACCACAGTTCACGGACCTGGTCCTGCCGTGTGCCCGACATGTCGTTGGGCTTCCAGAGCGTGCCCAGCGAGTCGGTGAAAGCCGGCGTCCCGCCATCGGTGTACAAACTGCGGTGCCGCAGCTTGAAGCCCAGCGTCCCCTGTTCTTTGCCATCCTTGCGATCCCACGCCGTCCATCGGCCCTGGAATTGCAACGTGCCGACGGCCGCATCGTTTTGCGACAATCCCGCCGTCGACGCCTGGAAAATGATCGTGTAATCCAGCGACAACCACAGCCCGGTTGCCTCTTTCAGTTGACGCTTGGCATCCCGCACCGCCTGATAAAACGGCCTGTCCCCGATATCCACAAGCGGCTGATCGGACTCCCCCGCCGCCGACGCCGCCCCCATCAGCATCAAAGCCACAAACACCGCCACAACAACCGTCCGGCCAGAGCGATTGACCCGTCCATACCAACCCACACCCGCCTCCTTCCTATACAAATCAGTCATTTTTGGAATTTTCATTGTCCCCTATTTAGCAGAAACGGGCAACAAGAGCCAATGAAATACTAACAATCGGTCAATATCGCTTCAACCACTGACGTGCGTACACCACCCCACCACCACCCCAAGCCCCGCCGTTCACGGCGGGGTTGTCCTGCCCCCCGCGCCCACCAAACAACCCCGCCCCGCTGTTCACGCGGCCGACATACTTTTCCACGCCCCGCCGTTTACGGCGGGG